>JANLZY010000403.1:0-1909 GCA_031359365.1 Methylotenera sp.
ACTGCAATGCGAAGTGTATTCATATCCATTTTGGGTTACTCCTTAATGTTGAGTTTGCTTTAAGTTGTTGAGCTTACTTCAAGTGAATGCCTAAAACTTGTAGATATGCAATCAGTGCATCTTGCTCAGTTTTACCTTTGACATCTTCTGTGGCGCTAGCAATTTGAGCGTCAGTATAAGGAACGCCTACAGTGCGCAGTGCACGCATATGAGCTGGCATTACATCAGCCTCAACAGGTGTTTTTTCTAACCATGGGTACGCTGGCATAATAGATTCAGGTACAAGATCACGTGGGTTATTCAAATGAATGCGATGCCAATCATCACTATACTTACCGCCAACACGTGCTAAGTCTGGACCTGTACGTTTACTACCCCATTGGAAAGGGTGGTCGTACACTGATTCACCAGCTACAGAGTAGTGACCATAACGCAAAGTTTCAGCGCGGAATGGGCGAATCATTTGTGAGTGGCAGTTATAGCAACCTTCACGCGTGTAGATGTCGCGACCAGCTAACTCTAATGCTGTGTATGGTTTTAGGCCGAGGATAGGCTCTGTTGTTGATTTTTGAAAGAATAGTGGAACGATTTCTACTAAACCACCAAATGCAACTGTGAGCAAAATCAACACAATCATCAGAAAGTTATTGGTTTCAATTTTTTCGTGGCTGAAGCCACTTTTTGTGTCACTGTTTTTATTTAAGTCAGACATGGTTTTTCCTTAAGCGTGAGCAGTAACAACTGGAATGTTGATAACAGCCGCTTTACCGCTCGCTGCCGTTTTAAGTACATTCCACAACATAATCGTCATGCCGCTTAGGTAGAGTAAACCACCTAGCGCACGAATGATGTAGTACGGATGTTTTGCTTTTACGCTTTCTACGAATGTGTATGTCAATGTGCCATCCGTATTAATTGCACGCCACATTAAGCCTTCCATCACACCTGAAATCCAAAGTGATGAGATATAAAGCACGATACCGATAGTGGCCAACCAGAAATGCAACTCGATGGCTTTAATGCTGTACATTTGTTTTTGACCGAACAAACGTGGAATCATGTAATAAAGCGCACCCATTGATACTAGACCAACCCAGCCTAAAGCGCCTGAGTGAACGTGACCAATTGTCCAGTCTGTGTAGTGTGAAAGTGAGTTAACCGTTTTAATTGCCATCATTGGGCCTTCAAAGGTGCTCATACCGTAGAAAGATAATGAAACGATTAAGAAGCGCAAGATAGGATCTGTACGCAATTTGTGCCATGCGCCAGACATGGTCATCATGCCGTTAATCATACCGCCCCAGCTTGGCGCTAACAGAATCAAAGAGAATGCCATGCCTAGAGATTGAGTCCAGTCAGGTAATGCTGTGTAATGTAAGTGGTGAGGACCCGCCCACATGTAAGTGAAAATCAGTGCCCAGAAATGCACGATAGACAAACTATATGAGTAAACAGGACGTTCAGCTTGTTTAGGCACAAAGTAATACATGATGCCTAAGAAACCCGCTGTCAGGAAGAAACCAACCGCATTGTGACCGTACCACCATTGCACCATCGCATCTTGTACACCAGCGTAGGCTGAGTAAGATTTCATGAAGCCAGCAGGGATTGCCGCGCTATTTACAATATGAAGCAAAGCAACTGTTAAGATAAATGCACCGAAGAACCAGTTAGCCACATAAATATGTTTTACTTTACGTGTACCAATCGTACCGAAGAACACAATCGCGTAAGAAATCCAAACGATGGCAATCAAAATGTCGATAGGCCATTCTAGTTCAGCGTACTCTTTACCTTGCGTGTAACCCAACGGTAGTGAAATTGCCGCAGCTACAATCACTAATTGCCAGCCCCAGAATGTAAAAGATGCCAACTTAGGCATAAAAAGCTTAGTTTGGCAGGTACGTTG
>JANLZY010000412.1:0-2929 GCA_031359365.1 Methylotenera sp.
TTTCAATTTCCGTCAGTGCCTGACCCGCAGCATCGGCAACTCGCGCACCCTCATCCACACCCTCGGTACTCTTCTCCATCGCAACAACCGCACCATGCGTATCTGTTTGAATGGTTTTCACAATTGCACTAATTTGTTTAGTCGCTTCAGATGAACGTTCCGCCAAGCGCTGAACCTCTTCCGCAACCACCGTAAAGCCTCGCCCTGCTTCACCAGCAGACGCCGCTTGAATCGCCGCGTTCAACGCTAGAATATTGGTTTGTTCAGTAATGTCAGAAATCAATTCCACGATTTCACTAATTTCTTGTGAGCTTTCACCCAAACGTTTAATACGTTTTGAAGTTTCCTGAATTTGTGTACGAATTTCGTTCATCCCAGAAATTGTATTCTGTACCGCTTTTGAACCTTGCGAAGCGGCTTCTAATGAGCGTTGCGCCACCTGTGAAGCCTGTGCCGCGTTGCTAGAAACTTGTAAGATAGAGCGCGTCATATCAGTCACCGCGTCTGTTGTTTGCATAATCTGATCTGATTGCGTTTCTGCAGCACTCAATAATTGTGATGATGTACCTTGCGCAACTGAAGTCGCAGAGGTCACCTGCTCCGTCGCACGGTTAATCTCCGTCACCAAATCTCGCAAACTATCAATCGTATAGTTAATAGAGTCGGCAATCGCGCCAGTAATACTATCTCGCACTTGCGCTTTAACGGTTAAGTCACCATCCGCCAAGTCACCCATTTCATCAAGCAACTGCAGAACGGCCGCTTGGTTATCTTGCCCCTCTTTTGCTAGCTGATCCGTCAAACCAGATGATTGTTCTACTTGTTTTTTACCAAAGAAGTACATCAAAAGTACGATAACCAAACCGATTAATAATAATAGGAACAAAACTAACTTGATAAAGCTACTTTGTGACTCAATTAAGGCATTATTTTCACTTTGCACTTCATTAGTAAACGTATTACCTGTTTGCTGTGCCACCTCAAAAGCCGCAGTTAGATCCGATAGCGGCGCAGATGCCGCCACAGTGCCCAATGGCAGAGATGGGATAAAGCGCGCGTGCGCTACTTGAAAGAAGTTCTCGCCAGCCTTAATCGTTGCGTTTAAAGAGCCTTGAAGCTTTTCATTTGTAATATTTTTTTGCCAGTAGACAGCACGTTCTTTAAATAAAGTTTCAAATTTAGCGGCGTTTGCAATCGCTTTGTCGCGTTTTTCATTATTAAAGTTCGTTGAAGCTACATAAGCTTGGTTATAGAATGCAAACGCATCCACCGGGTAAAGTGGCGGAGGTAGCGCGTCTGCCGCCAAATCTTGGTACTGTTTCAAGCTATTGTAAACGGGACCATTCACACGAACTTGATTAATCACCCAGAAGCTCAAAGCAGCAAACAATATAAAAGCAACAATTTGAAGATATAGCTGTCTAAAGCTACCACTCATACCGGTAGCACTAGATGCACCAGAACCAGCACTTTTATTTTTAAGGCTATTGAAGTAATTACCTATTTGCAAAGGCAGATTTTTTACTACCGCAAGATTTAGTGCCATTTTGAACCCCAGTTCACAGAATTATTCTGTTTTATAAAATAATTATCATGCTTTAAATATTTACTGAAATATCTGCTAATTTACCGCTAACTGATTGTTGGTTGAATAAATGCTTTATCCTGCACCAGAGCTTCAACACTCAGCTCAAACCATTCATTTTTATCAACATCTTCGTACGAGTTTTCACTCAAAAACACCTCTTTATTTTTATTGTTTTTATTTGCAGGCTTACGTTTCATCGCTTCAACACTACGCAATCCCACCAAGCTATCTATTACCACTGCCACCTGTGTAGTCACTTCGGAGTTGATAAGTACGATACGATTATTGATAGATTTTGGAGTTGGTAGCAAACCCATAAATTGCGCCAAATCGGTAATGTTGTATAAATTACCACGCACGTTAGCCACCCCTAAAAACCATGGCAGAGTCAATGGAACATGCTGAATTGGCGGTACAGGTAAAACTTCGCTAACCTCATGTAAATTAATCAGCACTCTTTTTGAACCTACGATAACACCCAAACGAGAGGTAGAAACAGCACCACCTTTTGCAGTTGCTTCTTTAAGTCGCAATAGAATTGCTTCTTGAAATTCGCGTAGAGTAGAGGTTTTAGCCATAATAATGTGTCAACTCAACAATAAAACTGTTTTTATTCTAAAGTTTTTATTAAAGATAACAAATCAGCGCTCACCACAGGTTTAGTCACACATGCTTTGGCGCCCATCTTTAAAGCCCAAGCTAAGTCTGTCGCCTGCGACTTACCTGTACAAAGAATCACTGGAATATGTGCAGTAGCTGTATCTTTAGTCAATGTTCGCGTTACTTGAAAGCCTGTTAAGCCTGGCATCACCACATCACACAAAATTAAATCTGGATGTTTAGCAGCCACTTTAGTTAAACACTCTTCACCACTTTCTGCACCAATCACGGTATAGCCCGCGGTTTCTAATAGTTCGGTTAAAAAAAATCTATCTGTTGCTGAATCATCTACTACTAAAATAGTTTTAATTGCCATTTTTATTCTGCCTCTTTTGAGTTAGCTTTAATAATTGCAGCATAAGTTTGTACTGCGTCTAACAGGGTTTCTTGTGTGAAAGGTTTGGTCAAATATTGGTTAGAACCTACCATGCGACCACGGGCGCGATCGAATAAGCCATCTTTACTTGAAAGCATGATGACGGGAGTACTTTTAAAACGTGCGTTTCTTTTAATGAGCGAGCAAGTTTGATAGCCATCAAGCCTAGGCATCATGATGTCTACAAAAATAATATCTGGGTGCTCGTTTGAAATTTTGGCTAATGCATCAAATCCATCCTCAGCCAAAATGACTGAGCAACCTGAATTTTTAAGGAATATTTCAGCACTACGACGTATCGTATT
>JANLZY010000448.1:0-5868 GCA_031359365.1 Methylotenera sp.
AGATTCAGCGCCGGCTGCTGGCTGTCGGCGGCCCGGCCGTGCTGTTCGAGAACGTCACCCGAGTCGACGGCGAGCCCTCCGGGATGCCCTGCCTGGTCAACCTGTTCGGCACCGTCAAATGCTGCAATTTGGCGTTTACTGGAAGCATGGAATGTTTCACCACACCCAGAAACACCAATCTATGAAGATAAACATAAAGAAGGGGATTTAGTTGCGTGGCAATTAACACCCCAGTTAATTATTAAAACAACTTTAGGACAACGAAAAGTCACAAGTTATAGGAGTTTTGAGTCGTTACGCTTTTTGGGACAGTTTGCAATTGATTATCAACCTAAAAAAGAAAGTCTATTGAATAACAAGATACAAATAGAGGATATTTCTAAAATTGAGCAAGGGCAAGGGTTAACCTTCAATTTTTTACTAAATCAAAAGAAAAATTTGCATATTTACGATTTTTATTCCAACTCGGTGGAGGATCAGGCCAAAGTTAGCATTAGTTATTTAGAAGAAGGTAATCCTCCAAACCCTAGAGATCGCATTAAGTATCTACTTAGCCTTGGCAGCTTTATTATTACTGGAGAAAAATTCGACTATTTTGGTATGGAGTTTTATCCAAAAGAATATGGCAACATTATTTGCATTGGGAAATCTAGCAATTCAGAATGCTCTGAATTTTTGATAAACATTGATCAGGGAATCATCAACAATCCAAGCACAGGCTCAGTTAGCGGGGAAGTCTTTACAAAAAAATATGGCGGTTTAGTGAGTGCTAGATGGAGATCTGCTCCTGCCAATCTAAAAGACTGGCAAGAAATAGACAGTGCTATTTGGCGCCATTTAGACGCATGGAATGTAGCAAAAGTTGACAGCAATCTTAAGTAGGACATCAATAGCGAAGCGCAATACGCTACGCTATTGATGTCCTACAAAACAGGGTTACATTAAATCGATACCAAACTGTTTTACCAATAAGGCAAATAGTAAAAAAGTAACGATGGTAAATATCACGCAAGATAACAAAGTCAGCACAAAACCCCATTTAGGCAGCAAGTAAGGGAAAAGCAGAAACATGGGTAAAGTTGGCAGCACATACCAAAAAGTATAGTACGCATGATTAGCAATTTTACTAGTTGGTTGATGCTCGACATATAGCCAAATCAGCGTGAGCACTGTCACTAAAGGCAGTGCCGCAACGAGTCCGCCAAGCTTATCGCTGCGCTTGGCAAACTCCGACACCATGACCACTACGCCTGCTGTGATTAAATATTTAAAAATAATATATTTCATGACAACTCCTGATTAATGTCCAGCATGACCTGTAGGTTTGCGTACCTGTACTTCGACCGCAGCTTTTTCATCGGTCGCGGATTGCCTTGGCGGCTCTGGCGCATCGCCTACAAACTCATAGGCCAGTGAGCTTTTTGGAAATTGATAATGTCCGGGGTCTTTATAATCACCTTTCGCCAAGCCTTCACGAACTTTTAAAGTGGAAAACATACCGCCCATATTCACATCGCCAAATTGCCCTTTACCCGTCATCATCGGCAAGGTATTTTCTGGCAATTGCATTGGCATCATCGCCGCCATCTCACTCATTTCCGCCATGCCCGTTTCACCCATTGCCATATAATCTGGTACTAAATTACTGATTTTATCAACCAAATCTCCCTGCTGAACACCTAACAAGGTCGGTACCTGATGCCCCATGGCATTCATGGTGTGATGGCTTTTATGGCAATGGAAAGCCCAATCACCCGGATTATTTGCCACAAACTCAATCGCGCGCATTTGCCCTACACCGATATCGGTAGTCACTTCCGGCCATCTTGCTGTAGGCGGTACCCAACCGCCATCGGTACCTGTCACTTGAAACTCGTGACCATGCAAATGAATAGGATGATTGGTCATAGTAAGATTACCCACACGAATACGCACTCGGTCATTCTTTCGCACCACAAGTGGGTCTATACCTGGGAACGCACGGCTATTCCATGTCCATAAATTAAAATCCAGCATCGTATTGATTTTTGGAGTGTAGCTTCCGGGGTCAATATCATAAGCATTCAGCAAAAAGATAAAATCTCTATCTACAGGCATGAATTTAGGATTTTTAGGGTGCGTGACCCAGCTACCCATGAGCCCCATCGCCATTTGTGTCATTTCATCGGCGTGTGGGTGATACATAAAACTACCAGCACGTTTAGCTTCAAATTCATACACAAAAGTTTTGCCTGGCGCTATTGCAGGTTGGGTTAAACCGCTCACACCGTCCATGCCATTAGGCACGGGCTGACCATGCCAATGCACACTGGTTACTTCTGGCAGCCTATTTGTCACAAAGATACGTACCCTATCGCCCTCCACCACTTCAATGGTCGGGCCAGGACTTTGGCCGTTATAACCCCACAAATGTGCTTTCATACCGGGTGCAATTTCACGCACAACAGGCTCTGCAACCAAATGAAACTCTTTAACGCCTTTATTCATACGCCAAGGCAAACTCCAGCCATTCAAGGTCACCACTGGATTATAAGGTCGGCCAGTACTAGGGTGTAGTGGCGTTTGTGTATTTGCAGTTTCAGCTGAAGCAATCTCAGGCAAAGCTGCCATTTCAACTTTGCTAACGGTGGATGCTGCGATACCAGCACAGGCTAATTTAAAAAAGTTACGTCTACTCAATAAGTCGTTCATGTTCATTTTCCTTCTTTGCTGGCACTGCCAATAAGTGACATCTGCAATGCAGTTTCTGCCAACCAAAATTCATTTAATGTTGCAATATAGCTATTCACACTTGCAACTTGCGCACGGGCATTGGCAAACAGCTCAAATGGGCTAATTAACATGCCGTTGTAGCGTAATTGATTCTCCTGTAAAACTTTTTTACGCAGCGGCACGATTTCATCGCGATAATGTTTAGCTACTTCATAATTTGTTTGATAGCGACTATAGGCCTCACGAATTTCCGATTGCGCATTAATGGCCAATTGCGCGGTACGATTCACCGCCTGCATGTAAGTCGCCTCAGCCTTCGCCACCTTCGCACTACCCCAGTCAAACAAAGGTAACTCGAATGAAATATCCACGCCTTTTTTATAGGGATAGCCACGCCTACCCTCTAACACTCTTGCAGGACCAATTTCTAGCACATTGATGAAGCGTGTAGTTTTAGTGAGACCAAGTTGCTTAGCTAAAGCTTGCGTTTCTATACGCATCGCTTGCAGATCCAAACGTTGCTCAAATGTGGTTTTTTCGTAAGCATGCAATTCGTCTATAGTTTGAGGTAAATCTGGCAGGCGTTTCTCTAAAACTAGCTGGTCTAAAGGTAGCGCAAGCAAACGCGACAATGCTTCATGCGCGCTGGTTTGTTGATTCTTTGCATTGGCATACTCAACAATTGCTTCTGCGTAGAAACTTTGCTCGGTCGCCTGCTCAAGCGCATTCCAATTACCAGCCTTCACCATGCGATTTGCCAGCTCAGCGCTGGCTTCTGCAGACTCTTTGACTTGTTCGCTATAACTCAAACGCTCATTTGCGGCTACAGCATTAAAATAGGCAAGCCGCGTTTCATACGCTAAATTTAGAACATCAAGTGCGACGGATCGCTTAGTCTTTTCAAAGTTGCTACGCTCAATTTCCAACATTTTTGGCATGGTGACCAGCGAAAAAATGTTAAAAGTCAGCGCTTGTTCTATTTTGTAATCACCGTCATTTCTGGCATACAACATAGAAAACTTAGGGTTTGGCAAACGCCCTGCTTGCACAACATCCGCTTCAGAAATACCTAGTTGGTAAAACGAAGCCTGTAAATCTTTATTATTTAGCAAAGCGAGCTGCACCGCGCTATCGGCATTCAGTGGTGTTTTTAATAGCTCAGCCACTCTATCGGCGACAGCTTTTTGTTCTGCCTCGGTTTTTGACCAAACTATTTCTTGCTTGATATGCTCAGCACTTGTTTTTTTCACTCCATCAAAACCGCCGTCTTGAGAAAATGTCGCGCAACCACCGAGCGCCAAGCTGACTGATACACAAGTGAGCATTATTCGGAAAAATTTCATATACACCCCATCTATAGAATCAGGTCTTACTGTGTACGATCCACAATAAAACTAAAATTGATGACCTGCTCATCGCTTACAAATACGCAAACGACGGGCAGGACAAAGCTTATGAGCTATGCGATGGGTGGTTTTTGAGGTTGAGCAGTGCTGGGGGAATGATAAATTTCAACAAAGAGTGCTGTTGCAATCACCGTTTTTTGTAAAGCAGGTGTAATCAATGGCGCTTGCACCATCATAGAGAAGCAGGCAAAACAATGACTACAATCTTTACAGCTTGCATGCGCATGTTGCTTTTCATGAGCATGCTGAACAAGCTGCTCGTCATGGCAATGCTCAGCCTGCATTTCTACATGGCTGGGAGTAACTTCTACAGATGCCATCATGCCGCTTGCATAGACAGTTTCACTAATAAAAACTGTCAACAAAAGCAACACGAATAATCTTAAAAGTTTATGTGATGACAAAGACATAGGATTCATTTAATCATAAAGGCTAAACAAGGTAAACTAACATTTAACTTCAATCAAATCGACCGTTAAATTCACACGAAATTTATGAGCTACGCCTATTATCAATTGCCCAGCGGACGGGTCGCTAGCCTAGAGGATGACTGCGAGTTTCCGCCTTTATCTATGGCACTAAAAGACCCAAATGGTTTAATTGCGATTGGCGGTGATTTATCTGCAACACGTCTGCTAGAAGCTTATCAGCAAGGAATATTTCCATGGTTTAACGAGGACGAACCTGTAATGTGGTGGAGCCCAAGCCCACGCATGGTACTTTTTCCAGATGAGCTAAAAATATCAAATTCACTGAGAAAAACACTCAAAAAACAGCCTTTCGAGGTGCGCTTTAATACAAGTTTTAGTGCAGTCATGACCGCCTGTAGCAACACACCTAGATTAGACAAAAACAACAATCTAGCAGGCACTTGGATAAGTAATGAAATGATAGCTGCCTATTGTGAACTTAACCGTTTAGGCTATGCCATAAGTATGGAAAGCTGGCTAGATAATCAATTGGTCGGCGGTTGTTATGGCGTTAAGATTGGGCACATGTTTTACGGAGAGAGTATGTTTCATCATGTAACAGATGCTTCGAAAGTAGCCTTTGTGCATCTGGTAAGATACTTACAAACACAAAATGTTGGCCTGATAGATTGCCAGATGAAAACACCGTTACTCGCCAGCTTTGGTGGACGTGAGATTGAGCGAGATCTTTTTATTCAACATCTAAAATTTTTGGTAAGTGCTTAGTATGACAATTCCATCAGAACCACCTCTAAGTAAGCTGCAGTTTTACGTCACCACTGGCTACACTTGTGGTTATTTACCCAATAAACTCGCTCAAAGTTTAATTGCCACACCGCAGCATTTAATTGACGCACATATATACAGCGGCCTGATTCAACAAGGCTTCAGACGTAGTGGTAAGTTTGCTTACAGACCGCATTGTGAAAGCTGCCGAGAATGCATACCAGTAAGAGTTATGCTAAGTGATTTTGTACCAACCCGCAGTCAGAAACGCGCGTTCAAGCAGCACCAAAATCTCACAACCACCATTCTGCCGATTGCCTATCATGAAGAGCACTACGAACTATACGCGGCCTACCAAGCTGCACGTCATGCGGAATCTGAACAAAATCCTGAGCAAGAGTCAGAGCGAATTACAGAAATTGAAAAAATTGAGCAATATCAAAGTTTTTTATGCCAAACCAATGTAGAAAGTGTGATGGTCGAATTTAGAGAAAACGATCAACTTAAAATGGTCAGTGTGATTGATATTGTGATCGATGGCAACTCAGCTGTTT
>JANLZY010000458.1:0-9517 GCA_031359365.1 Methylotenera sp.
CAACCACGGCATTCATAGCACCATTAACGTTAGCCACCAAACGTTTTTCTGGGATTAAAGTCGGGTGCACACGTAACTCAACACCAGCTTCAGTACACTTGGTGATCCCAAGCAACTTTACTCTGTAACCTAATTCTTCAGCGTATTTAATATCGGTTTGTTGAAGCTTCGTAATGCCTTCTGTATAAGCTTGATCGAACTTCATAGGCATGCCGAATGCAATGGCAGACATAATTGTTAACTTATGCGCAGCATCAATACCTTCAACATCGAAAGTTGGATCAGCTTCTGCATAACCTAAACGTTGCGCTTCGCCTAACACATCAGCAAATGCCAAGCCTTTTTCACGCATTTCAGTCAGAATGAAGTTAGTTGTGCCGTTAATAATACCCGCTACCCATTCAATCTTGTTTGCACCTAAGCCTTCACGCAAGGCCTTGATAATAGGAATTCCGCCAGCAACAGCCGCTTCATAAGCCACTATCACGCCTTTAGCTTGCGCAGCAGTAAAAATCTCATTACCGTGCGTTGCTAACAGCGCTTTATTAGCAGTCACAACGTGTTTGCCATTTTCAATGGCTTTAAGCACCAACTCTTTACTGAGTGTATAGCCACCAATTAACTCAACTACAACATCTACGTCAGGATTGTTCACCACTGCAAAAGCGTCGTTGGTGACATCTACTTTGCCATCTGTAATGGCTTTAGCGTGGTCAATATTTCTATCTGCCACTTGTACAACGTTAATTGCCACGCCAGTTCGACGCGTAATCTCTGCTGCGTTGCGTGTTAAAACCGTATATGTACCACCGCCAACGGTGCCGATACCTAGTAAACCTACATTAAGTTGCTTCAAACTTTAGCTCCATTTGCTTTTGAGTCATGCTTTTTTCTATAATTTTCTAAAAATCTTGCGATACGATGGATGGCTTCCGTTAGATCATCTACATTCGGTAAAAATACTACACGGAAATGATCTGGAGTATGCCAATTAAAACCTGTACCTTGTACAAGCAACACTTTTTCTTCTAGCAGTAAATCTAAGATAAACTGCTGATCATCTTCAATTGGATAGATTTCTGGATCTAACCTTGGGAACAAATACATCGCAGCAGCAGGCTTAGTGCAAGTCACACCTGGAATTGCCGTCAGCAAATCATAGGCTACGTCACGCTGCTTGCATAAGCGACCCTCTGCCGCGACTAAATCCTCAATACTTTGGTAGCCACCTAACGCTGTTTGAATCGCCAACTGACCTGGCACATTTGCGCACAAGCGCATGGAGGCCAACATATTTAAGCCCTCAATATAGCCGCTTGCATATTTTTTCTCGCCACTCAGTATCATCCATCCAGCGCGATAGCCACAAGTGCGGTAGTTTTTTGACAGACCATTAAACGTGACAAATAGTACGTCATCAGCCAGAGATGCAATCGATGTATGCGTGTTTCCATCATATAAAACTTTATCGTAAATCTCATCAGCAAAAATCACCAAGCCGTGGTGGCGCGCAATCTCAATAATGCCTTCTAAAATCTCACGCGGATACAACGCACCCGTTGGATTATTTGGGTTAATCACCACAATACCGCGTGTATTTGCAGTGATTTTGGCCTCAATATCCTTCAAATCAGGCATCCAACCGGTAGCTTCATCACATAAGTAATGGCGAGCTGTACCACCAGCCAAGGTCACTGCCGCTGTCCATAGCGGGTAATCTGGCATTGGTACTAACACTTGGTCACCATTATTAAGTAGACCTTGCATGGCCATAACAATCAGCTCAGACACGCCGTTACCGATAATGATGTCGTCTACCGTCACGTCTTTAATATGCTTACTTTGTGTGTAATGCATAATGGCTTTACGCGGCTCAAATAAGCCTTTGCTGTCAGTATAGCCGCCTGCTTTGCTCATATTACGAATAACATCTTGCTGAATCTCTTCAGGCACTTCAAAACCAAACGCGGCTGGATTACCGATATTCAGCTTGATAATTCGCTGACCTTCTTCTTCCATTTGACGGGCGCGTTGCAACACTGGGCCACGAATATCGTAGCAAACGTTACTGAGCTTATTTGATTTTTCTAGAATTTTCATACTGTGGTTTCATGTGTGCGATTAGGCGATTAATCATTTATATGCATCACGTAATTTTGACAAATTGACTAGTGATATAAAAAGATAATTGCAAAGTACGCTAGTTTACCTTGCGAGGCCATTGCAGGCAATGCAACTAAGGAGTTTTAGTCATTTGTTAACGCTGCAAATAAAGACTTAATTAGGCGTAAGATTATTTGACTGTGACTATTCTGCCACCAAGGCGCTCTACCATGGCAGCCCTATCAGCCGCTACCGCCAAACAAGCCACTTTGGTTAAGGCATCCGCACGCCAAGCGTAGTGCGTCATCACCGTCCAGCTACCTAGAGCCGGTGACGTTAAACTACCAACAATTTTTCCTGGGAACGTTTTATCATAAACATCGGTGACAGTTGAAGTAGCAAGCGCAGCATTCTGCAATCCGCCTAAACTGACATAATCACCATTAATCTCTCGACGATGCACTGGTAATACTAAATCACCGTAAACACGTAAATCTCCACCCGCATTTACCCAAGCAGCTTTAACGCCGAAGCGCTTGAGTTGCGCGATGGCGCAATCAACGGCATAGCCTTTAGCAATACCGTCTAATGTGATTTTTATTGAGTTGCTAAGTGTAATGGTATGAGCATTTATTTGAATGTCATTAGCAACACCACTAGCTTTAGTTCCAGCGCTATCTGGATTCGGACTGCTATGATTTGGCAAGACACCATTTTGCACCATTGCACCGCCTAAGGTGCAATTGAATAGGCCATTGCTGGCAGCAGTCATGCCACACGCAAGCTTCATCACACGGAGAGTATGCTGATGTACTGCAACCGCTTTGCCTTCAGCCTGATTTAACCGGCTAAGATCACTTGCTTGCTCATGAAAGCTGAGTAAATGATGTAGCTTTTCTATCACATCAAATGCCGCTGCGATTGCATGTTCAGCACTTTTGTCAGATTGATCACAACCAATCTCAACAAAAGTACCAAGCAAGGGCCGCATTCTTTTAAGACTAGCCATTGAAACCTAACAATTCAAATTCAACCATCTTAACTTAATTAAGGTAGTGCTTATTCAACCAAATTTAAGACTTTTTGAATCGCGAGCACGCGTTTCACACCATCCATAACATTACGGCTAGACAACGTACCACCACTGATATTCGGCACGTCTTCATCTAACTTAAAAGGGTCAGCTAGCGTTTTACCTACAAGATGCTGACGCCAAATAGCATTACGTACACCACCGCCATAAGTTTCACGGTACGTCATAATTTCTACGCCTAAAACGTGGCCATCCGGACTCAAGCCAACTGCATAGGTAATAAACTCATGCTTACCTATGACCTCGTCCACCACAAACCAACCTAGCGTTTTACCATTTTTAACAGCACGCCAAATTTGTTGTGTATCCCAACGCTGACGTAAACCTGATAAAGATTTAATCTTATCTTGCTGATCTGAAGTCAACTTTGCTGGACGTGCCTCGAAAGACTGCGCATCAGCAAAAATTGCCTTCTGTGCTTGCTCTACCGTTAAATAATCAGCCGCATAAACAGGTGAAACGATTGCTGCCACAGGCAGCAACCACAAACTATGAATGTTTTTCATACTTTTCTATGAGAGGTCTTTAAAAATTAGAAATCGAAACCAACTTTCAATCTCACCTCATCTTTGGTGCGTTCAATTAACTGTAGACTATCATCAAGCTGTGCAGAACCTGGATGACCATAACCTTTTAATTGATGGAATGCCGTTAATGTTACCCAGAATTTTTCACCACCGTAATGAATATTTGGCCCAGCAAATACAGACCAGCGCTCTTGACCAACTACAGTTTCATATTCAGCTTCGTACAGCGCCTCCCCACCAATTGACCAGTTAGGTGCGAAGCGATAACTTAGTCCAGTACCTGCACTTAATTCAACTTCCATCTCATTATGATTTGGCCAATCATAGTCTACCGGTAAGGAAGCCTGCCTATCGGCACTGAGTGGCGCGCGTCTAGCATAGGTAGACTCGATGCCTAAGTTCCCCGCCCAAACCAACTGACCTTCCATAAAATATTTTTGCGCTAATAGCTTAGCTTCTACTGAATAAATATCTTTATCTAAGCCAGAATGTGGATCTAACCAGCTATATCCTAAGTCCAAATAACCAGCCAAGCCGAAATCATCTTTAGCTGGACTTAAAAACATATACTTAAATTCGGCACCTACGCCTGATAGCTTTGGACCATACGTTTCATTTCCTGGAATATAAGCATCTACTACGATATTTTTAGTGTTAATAGCTTGCGCTTTAACATAAACAGCAGCTTCGAATTTGTCTGTTACGCCATACTCAAGCTCAGTTTTATTATCCCAAGCATGGTAAGTACCAACGCCTTTATCACCGCGATAGGTAATCTGCTCATCCAATTCATATGTGCCTTTTGGCATTACTTCAACACCTTTGATGTACCCAAATAGGTTTTCATCAGCACTTGCTACATTTGCATAAAAGCCCAACCCCAATAACGCGACAACAACGTAACGATGGCTTGTTTTCATTTCTATTCCTAGGATTAATAAAAAAAGTAGATGATACTCGTTATCATTCTCAATATCAACAAAGTGACGCTATAGATTCAATGAAAAAACCAACACTACTGATGTAGTATTTATATTTTTTAATATAAAGCTTAAGAAGAATATAATTTCGTTAAAATACACGTTATGAAACTTCATCTTACAAACTCAGACGGCAGCTATCTCATCACAGGCTATGATAAAGGCTGGGTAGAAATTAATCGGCAACGCTATAGCAACAATTTGATACTGCTGCCAAACCAATTGATAGGAAACTGGCATGTCTTAAGTTTCGAGAGCATTCAAGCGGATGACTTTGAAAAAGTAGCTGGATTAAAACCTGATGTTGTACTTCTTGGTACGGGAGCCAGTCATAAATTCATACATCCAAAACTAACTACTGCCCTCACGAAGGTGGGCATTAGCCTAGAATCTATGAGCACAGATGCAGCATGCAGAACTTACAATATTTTGATGAGCGAAGGCCGCAATGTGCTGGCAGCCTTAATTTTGTAAGGCTGAGAACCTTACCTGACAGGGCTCAGCGTGATTTGCAAACCCTGGTCCGTGATTTGCATATTTTTAGGGCTATATTGGGTTGAACCCACGGTTAAATCTTGAGGCTTGACTGCGTACAAAGACAATCCGTTTAGCATTTCACCACCCAGCTTTTGCGCGATTAAATTTAAAATCTCACCATATTTACTACCCAAGCCATCTAAATTTAGACTTTCCACTTTCGGGTCATCTAATACAATAGAGTTTGTCGATGCATCAAAACGTAGTTTTCCAGAAATATCAAGCTTTCCCACCAGCACTTTATTACTTAAAACACTGGTTAAGCTAGTATCTAGGCTGGTCATCATGCGCCCTGTTTTGCTGTCAAACTTCACGGTTGAGTTACTTAAATTAACATCAAAAATCTTTAACAGTGAAATTGGAACTGATAGGCGTTCATTGAGTTTTCTTTGTAACTGCGCCTCTGATATATTTACCGTGCGATCGCCCAGCATGGCACAACCGCTCAGAAATACAGTAATCAAGCATGTAATCAACAACAACTTAAATTTCATTACTTACCTTTAAAACTGATTAGTCTTGATTGAACAACGCAGACTAAAGGTTTTTTGTTGACAAGAGTAATGTTGCATTCGTACCGCCAAAACCAAAGCTATTGGATAATGCGGTTTCAATTTTGATGTTATCAATACGATTGCGCACAATATTCAAACCTTCGGCACCTGAGTCTAAATTATCGATATTTGCAGAGGCGGCAATAAAATTGTTCTCCATCATCAACAAAGTATAAATCGCTTCATTTACACCCGCCGCACCAAGCGCATGACCCGAAAGTGATTTGGTTGAAGCAATTGCAACTGGATTATTCGCGCCAAACACCTCACGAATAGCCTCAAGCTCTTTGGTGTCTCCGACAGGTGTGCTTGTACCATGCGTATTGATATAGTCCACCTTAGCAGTCGCTTTGCCGTCATGGCCTTGTAACGCTAATTGCATACAACGTACAGCACCTTCGCCACTTGGCGCCACCATATCGTAGCCATCCGAAGTTGCACCATAGCCAACAACTTCGGCATAAATTTTTGCGCCACGTGCTTTAGCATGCTCATACTCTTCTAGCACCACAATACCGCCACCGCCAGAAATGACGAAACCATCACGGTCGGCATCATAGGTTCGAGAAGCTTTATCTGGTGTTTCGTTATATTTACTACTTAAAGCGCCCATACCATCAAACATAAACGATAACGTCCAATGCTCTTCTTCAGCACCTCCCGCAAAAATAATATTTTGCTTACCCAGTTGAATCTGCTCAACACCCGCACCTATACAATGTGCACTGGTTGAACAAGCCGAGCTAATACCGTAGTTAATGCCTTTGATTTTTGCACCAGTAGCTAAACAAGCAGACACGCCACTTGCCATGGCCTTAGTGACCATGTAAGGCCCTACGCGACGTACGCCTTTCTCACGTAAGGTATCAATACCTTCCATAATACTTTCATGCGAAGCTCCACCAGCACCGACAATCAAACCAGTACGGACATTCGAAACCATGTCATCAGCCAACTGAGAGTCGGCAATCGCTTCTTGCATAGCAAGCCAAGCATAAGCATGACCTTTAGCCATAAAGCGCATCAATTTACGGTCTATGAGCTCTTCAACTTTAAGATTTTTAATTGACCCAGCCACATGAGAGCGCAAACCGCGCTCAGCATATTCAGGTTGATAAGTAATACCTGATTTACCAGCTCGTAAACTAGCCAGCACCTCAGCTTTGTTATTACCCAGACTGGATACAATCCCCATTCCAGTAATCACTACACGACGCATTTCGTGCTCCCTCAAATTATTTTTTATTATATTAAGATAATGCTTAAAAATTGTCTGTTCGCGTGAATAAACCTACACGCAAATCATTAGCCGCATATATTTCACGACCATCTAAACTCATGGTGGCATCTGCCACGCCCATCACTAATTTACGCATAATCACGCGTTTCAAATCAATAGTATAAGTTGCCATTTTAGCAGTAGGCAACACTTGTCCTGTAAATTTAACTTCACCTGCACCTAGCGCACGACCACGACCAGGACCACCCGCCCAACCTAAATAAAAGCCAACTAACTGCCACATCGCATCTAAGCCTAAACAGCCTGGCATCACAGGGTCACCAGTGAAATGGCATTGAAAGAACCATAGATCCGGGTTGATATCTAACTCAGCAATAATTTGGCCATTACCATACTTACCACCATCTTTAGTGATAGAAACTATGCGATCAAACATCAACATTGGTGGCAACGGTAGTTGTGCATTACCATCGCCAAACATTTCACCCCTGCCACACTTAAGTAACTCTTCTTTTGTAAAGCTGCTTTGTTTTTGCATATTTTTTTATTCTAAAAATAATTATCTAAGTTTCCATTTTCGCCGTAAATCCAATTTAACGAAAGCCTTATTCGCGTTTTATCAGCATTTTTGTCACATATTAATTATAACATCAACAAAATATGGTAGTTATATGCAGCCTGAACAACCAAATATTGGTTATATACAACCATAAAAGATCACCATAACTTATAACCAATTGAATAAATGATGATTTATTTTAGGCATGCGTATTGCATGAATACTGCTTAGCGATAATATCGATATATTCGCCTCTTAACCCACAACATACTTTACTCTATTGCGGGATTTTTTATGGTATTGAATTGTGACTTTTATCAACCAAATCGGCAGTTCAGCTCTGACTTAGCTATCGACTTTCTATGAATAATGCTTAAATTCAATAAATTGCACTTACGTGTATACAGATCTGTTTACACCTTCAAGTAAAACAATTACACTAGCTACATTCTGTTACAAATTCTAACAAATCAATTACTACTAATCACTTACTTTAGGACACATTAAATGAGCGATATACAACTAGCCGACTGGCGCAATCACGCACTTACCTTAGAGTCTGAAGTCAACAAAGTGATTGTGGGTCAGCACATTCCCGTTCGTTTGATTACTACTTCAATTTTTGCACGTGGACATGTGCTGCTTGAAGGTGACGTAGGTGTTGGTAAAACCACGCTGCTCCGTGCGTTCACTCGTGGTATCGGTGGCGGCTATCAACGTATTGAAGGTACGATTGACTTGATGCCTAACGATTTGGTCTATCACACCTACCTTGGTGAAGATGGTAAACCTCACGTAAGCCCTGGTCCTATTTTGATGTCTGGCGAAAACTTGTCAGTATTCTTCTTTAACGAGATTAACCGTGCGCGCCCTCAAGTACACTCTTTATTACTACGCGTAATGGCAGAACGCACACTGACCGCATTTAACAAAGAACATCATTTCCCGCACATGTTGGTATTTGCTGACCGCAACCAAGTAGAAAAAGAAGAGACTTTCGATATTCCATCAGCTGCGCGTGACCGTTTTATGATGGAAATTCCAATCGTTGTGCCAAATGATGACAGCATTATGGAGTCACTCGTATTCGATACACGTTTCCATGACGCCGATGCGTTAGTTTCAAACGTGCCTGAAAATATCTTGCAGTTTGACCAGTTAAATAAATTCGCCAGCGTGTTACAAAATAGCATTTCTGCAAGCCCCACTCTGCGCAGCTATGTACTTAACTTGTGGCGCGCAACCAAAACACCAACTGATTTTGGTGTAAAAGTTTCTGGTGTAGACATGAACCGCTTAGTGTTATCTGGCGCTAGTCCACGCGGCATGGCGATGGTATTGCGTGCCGCCCGTGTAAATGCTTGGTTGAATGAGCGTACAGCTGTATTGCCAGAAGATATTCATGATGTGTTTCACGCAACCGTTGCGCATCGTTTGGTGTTCAGTCCAGTGTATGAAATGCGCCGTACTGAGATTGCTCGTGATATGTTGAGCGGTATCATTCATGCGATTGCTGCGCCTTAACTTAAATATTACGAATGATAGCTAGCTAATGATCGCAATAACTCATAGCTTTTGTAGGTTAGATTTAAGTCCATCGTGTCGGATTAAAACCCGACTTACGGCTAATTAAGTAGGTGCAATTCAAATGTCACAAGTGCATATAAAAGAATTCAGCTACCACATCGCATGGCGCTCTCGTTCGCGCAGACCTGGTAGACACAAAAGCAACCAGCGCGGCATGGGCATGGAGTTTCGTGGCCATACTACACTACTCGCTTATCCTGACCCTCGCCGCATAGACATACGCCAGACAATCCGCGACCCGCTTGAGCAGGTGCATGTACGTATTTTTAACCAAAAAAGCGTTACACCAGTATTTGTGTTGTGCGATATGTCTGGATCTATGCAGTATGCCAGCACT
>JANLZY010000464.1:0-3025 GCA_031359365.1 Methylotenera sp.
ATAGAACCGCACACCGCCCCCCCGTTAATTGACTTTCCAACGGACTTCCCTATTAAAGTCATGGGGAAGACTGAAAGCCAGTTTCCCGAGACTGTGATTTTGCTTATTCAAACAATCGTGCCGACGTTCAACCCTGAAAATATTGAATCCAGAATAAGCTCTTCTGGCAAATATACCAGTCTCACCTGCAACGTGCGTGTCGAATCACAAGTGCAATTAGATGATATTTACCGTTTAATCAGTGCACACCCACTGGTTAAATTTGCACTTTAAATCTAGTACATATTTTTAAAGTAAATTCGCCAGACTAAAACCAATGACTGTGCAGCAACCTTTCATAATCAGGCAGCTAGGTCTTACTGATTTTGAAACTACTTGGCACGCCATGCAAAAGTTTACGGCTGAACGCACAGAAAATACGCCAGATGAGCTATGGTTAACAGAGCATTCAGCCGTATATACGCTGGGACTGAATCGTAAAAATGTGCGCCTACCCATTCGAGATGATATTCCATTGCGGCATACTGACCGAGGTGGAAAGATCACTTATCATGGGCCTGGTCAGCTGATCATTTATGTTCTATTTGACCTAAATCGGAATAACCTCAACATTCGAAGGCTGGTGAGCCTGCTCGAAAACGCAGTCATAGAATTACTGGAGACTTTCGGCAAAAAAGCAGTCGCAAAAACTGACGCCCCTGGCGTATATGTTGAAGAAGCTAAAACTGCCTCGCTAGGATTACGCATCAAAAATAATTGCTGTTATCATGGCTTAAGTTTAAATATAAACATGGACTTATCACCATTCGAAGCCATAGACCCATGTGGTTACGCGGGTTTAAAAGTCACACAAACTAAAGATTTAGGCATTAATGCCAATTTTGAAGTAATAAGTGAGTTGTTACTCAACATCCTAATGAAGAATTTTGGCTTACAAAAAAACTTAGCTAATGGAAATACAAATGACTGATGTAAGAACATCGAAAATCGCTGGTGTAAAAGAAATTGATAGTGCTAAAACTTCGCGCATTCCTATCAAAATCATTCCGATGCCTATGCTACGCAAGCCTGAGTGGATACGCATGAAGGCGCCTGATTCTGCGCGCTATCAAGAGATTAAGAAAATTCTGCGCGAGAATAACCTCCATACTGTGTGCGAAGAAGCTAGTTGCCCAAACATCGGCGAATGCTTTAGTGGTGGTACCGCTACATTTATGATTTTGGGTGATATTTGTACACGCCGTTGCCCTTTTTGCGATGTTGCGCATGGCAAACCGCTACCTCCAGATGTGAATGAGCCTGAGAACTTAGCACGCACGATTGCCCAAATGAAGCTCAAGTACGTCGTCATTACCAGCGTAGACCGCGATGATTTAAAAGATGGCGGCGCACAACACTTTGTAGATTGTATACAAGCAGTGCGTGCGCAGTCACCCAATATTAAAATTGAGATTCTCGTTCCAGATTTTCGTGGTCGTTTAGATGTTGCCATGCAAATTTTACGCAATGCGCCGCCTGATGTGATGAATCACAACCTTGAGACGATTCCTCGTCTATACAAGCAAGCAAGACCTGGCTCGGACTATCAAAACTCGTTGCAACTTTTAAAAACCTTTGGTGACATGTACCCAGATGTACCAACCAAGTCAGGCTTAATGCTAGGCTTAGGTGAAACCGACGAAGAAATTTTAGAAGTGATGGCAGATTTACGTGCACACAACGTCAGTATGTTAACCTTAGGCCAATATTTACAACCCAGCGTGCATCACTTACCCGTTATGCGCTATGTAGAGCCTGCATCATTTGAAAAATTAAAAGAAAAAGCTGATGCGATGGGCTTTAATAATACGGCTAGTGGCCCCATGGTAAGAAGCAGTTACCACGCTGATGTTCAAGCGCATGAAGTCATTTAATAAGCTTTACAAATGACAATGCAAACGTCGCGATGATAAAGTAGCCTAAACTAGATACCCGAAAAGAGATTCTATGGTTCCACACTTAACAACCGCGCTCAATGGCCCTTTACTTAGCTTAGAAAAAAGCATGCTTGATGCCATGCCAAAAATCGAACATTGGTTTCGCTCGCAATGGCTAGAGTACTCCTCACCGTTTTATGCCAGCGTAGATTTACGCAATTCTGGCTTCAAATTAGCGCCTGTCGACACCAATTTATTCCCCGGCGGTTTTAATAATCTCAATCCTGATTTCTTACCTTTAAGTGTTCAAGCTGCAATGATTGCGGTTGAGAAAGTCTGCCCAGAGGCGCATCGACTGCTAATTATTCCTGAAAATCATACGCGTAATACTTACTACTTACGCAATGTGGTTGAGCTTGTGAACATTATGAAGCAAGCGGGTCTTGATGTGAGAGTCGGCTCTATTTCACCAGAAATTACTGAGCCTACCAAGTTGGAAACTCATGATGGTCATACGCTATTATTAGAGCCTGTTGTGCGCATAGGCAATCGGGTTAAACTCATCAACGAAGAGCTTGGCGACTTTGATAGCTGTGCAATTTTACTTAACAACGACTTGTCTGCTGGTATTCCTGCAATACTTGAAAATCTTGAACAGAGTTTAATCCCGCCGCTACATGCAGGCTGGAGTACACGCCGTAAGTCGCAACACTTTGCAGCATACAATCGCGTGGTAAGTGAGTTTTCTGCCCTACTTGGTATTGATGAGTGGTTGTTAAATCCATACTTTGATACCTGCGGTGAGATTGATTTCCACGCCCGTACTGGTGAAGAATGCCTTGCACTTAAAGTAGAAGAGTTACTGGCAAAAATTAAAATTAAATATGCACAATACGGCGTGACGCAAGAACCATTTGTTATTGTAAAAGCCGATGCAGGTACTTACGGCATGGGCATTATGACGGTTAAATCACCCGATGATGTGCGCGATTTAAATCGCAAAGCACGCAATAAAATGTCTGTCGTAAAAGAAGGTTTGCAAGTCTCAGAAGTGATTATTCAAGAGGGCGTTTATACCTTCGAGAGTATCAATGATGCGGTTGCAGAAC
>JANLZY010000473.1:0-3146 GCA_031359365.1 Methylotenera sp.
TATTTATCGTAGTAAGGCCAGTGCCAGATGTATCAGTTGCACCAGTTGTAATTGAGATAACACCATCTGTAACTGAAGCAATAGTAGTTATATTTTTTGTTGTTTTCAAAGTTGGCACTGGCCTTACTACGATAAATACACCTTCTTTTGCTACGGGTGATGCTAATATCCTTTGGAGCAATACTGGTACTGCTTGCAATGTTACACGTGGCTTCAAACTAGGCCAAGGCGACTGCCCATAGGTTTTTTGTAATACCAAACTTGAATAAAGGCCTCTTCACGAGGCTTTTATTTTTTTCTAATCTATTGATATAGAATAAACTCATAATTATTATTAATTAGAACTTTATGACTAAATTCAAAGCAGCAAGCATCCATCTACTGATTAGCCTCTCTCTTGTAACCTTGGTTTTCACTGCCATGTATTTTTTATGGTACCCAGGTGCTTACTTCGCCCTAATGTGTGGTAAAGAACTGATCTCCCTGATAGGTTTCATTGATGTTTTCTTAGGCCCTCTACTTACATTAGTAATTTACAAAGTCGGCAAAAAGAATCTTAAATTCGACTTATTTTGTATTGGGGCCGTTCAAATTGCAGCATTATCTTATGGTGTTTATGTTATGTTTGAATCACGCCCAGTGTTTACTGTGTTTAATAAAAATCAGTTTCAAATTGCTGCTGCAGTTGATATAACTCCAGAAGAACTGGCTAAAGCGAAAGTTGCTAATTGGCGTAGACTATCAATTACTGGGCCTGAACTCGTAGCGATAGGCGTTCCTGATAAAAACGATAGAAAAGAAACGATGTTTGCAAAAGTAGCTTCTATGAGTGCGTTTAGATACCCAAGATTATATGATCAATATAATAATCAAATTGATCAGGTAATTAAATCTGGGAAACCTCTCGAACGCCTTGTATCTGTTAGCGCTCAAAATAAAGCAAAGATTGATAAGTTTATTATTGAAATGAATCAGCCTGAAAGTAATTTCTTATTTTTACCAATTAGCTCTGTTTTAGCAAACATGTCCGTTATTGTGGAGAAGAAAACTGGGAAACTTATTAAAATTATTGATGCAAAAGAAAAATAGGAATGCCAGCTACAGAACGATTGATTCACTTACTGCCGCGTTCCTCCTTTCATTACAAAAGCTTTCAAACCATTTTGCGCTAACACAAACGCCGCCGCGGAGCTCCGCCTCCCAGTCTGGCAGTAAAGTATATATTCCTTACTTTTATCTAAACTATTGGCTAGCTGGCGGATTTCATTGAGTGGCAAATTAATTGCGCCGTCAATATGGTCGTACTTATATTCTGAAGGTAACCTTGCATCGGCCCATACTGCGCCTGCCCTTACCTTAGCCTCAGCATCGGCCATGCTGATTTGGTTGATAATGGGTGCTTTTAATAGCTCAACAAAGTCTTTTTTATTGAGTCGCAGTAATTCACCATCAGTTTTCATGGTGACTGTGGCGTTGCGCTTATTGTCGGACACTAGCGCTTCTTCGCCAAACGCGCCGCCTTCATTAAGTTCAGCCAAGATAAGCGCTGGTTGGCTGGCATCTACAATTCGCGTCACTTGCGCGCAACCGCTTTGAATTAGGTAATAGTAATCGCCTTCGCCGCCTTGCTGAATGATAACCTGCCCTGCAGTTACAGTAATGCTGGTCATACGTTTGAACATCTCTTCTACATTAGCAGCTGGCAGACGGCTAAATATTCCACTTTGTAGATTTAACGCGCTAAATACGCCAGTTTCATTCATCCAATCGCCAACGCTGCGTACGGCTTTTTCTGTGATGCTGGGTTGAGCAGTTTTGGCAGGATTGTCGATATTGGAAAGCTGATCCCAAGTCATCATGATATCGAGTAGATCCATGTCTATTCGAAGTATCTCAATGTCTGTAAGTGCAATGGTGTCTATAACTTTAGGGTCTGCATTGACTGGATGTTTAGTGACCTCATTACCGCCACGCAGTCTGGCTTTTCTGCCATCTGCGTAGCGCAGACCTAAATCACCTTTAATTAAGTACATGGCTTGTGCGGCTTTAGCCATATTCATGCGCATTGGGTCAATGTCTTGATTGACCTTTTCAATAAAACATAGCGCTGCAAGTTCTTTTCTGCGCCCTGCAGATAATCTGGCAATCGGCTCTAGATGCTCTAATAATGATGAATCAGCGATTGCCATAATTAAAACCTTAATGGGTACTTTTATAATGAGTGCTGCGAAATTAGTAACGTACTAAGAAGCTATAAATGAAACTCTTGCTGCTGTTTAAGCGCTTGAATTGCGAGCGTTAAATAACTTTCTGCGATTTCTTGCATAATACTTTCGCCCTCGCCTGGCTTTAGGTGCGTGATATAAACTTCAACAGTGTGCTGAGTATGATGCATGGTCAGATTTGCAAGTTCACTGATGAGTAAAGATGGGCACAAATGCTTGGAAAGCTGCGCTAGTGCCAACTCGCTATTGCTAAATGCGGTTTCAACAATCAAATACTTAAGATTTTTGATTTTATTGACTTCAACCCACAAGCCATCACAAACAGTGGTGTCGCCAGTGAATACAAGGCTCGCCTCCCCGCTATCAACATGATAGCCAATAGCAGGCACAACATGGTTAGCGGGCAATGGTGTAAATTTTCGACCTTTGAACTCAAGTGTCTCACCTAGCTTAACTTCGCTGTAGCGTAAGAATGGATTGTCTGCACTGGGAATCGCATTGAAATCCGGCCATACTTTCCAGTTAAAAATGTGTAGGCGCAGGGTTTCTAAGGTTTCTTTATTGGCATGTACGGTGATAGGCTCTGCACGTATTCCCATGACGGTATCAAGCAAAAATGGAAGAAATGCAATATGGTCTAAATGTGAATGCGTCAATAAAATATGGTCGATTTTAAGCAGCTCGTCTATAGACAAATCACCCACGCCCGTACCCGCGTCGATCAATATATCTTGATCAACAAGTATGGATGTGGTGCGCAATTCAGCACCTATCCCACCACTGCAACCCAATATTTTTATTTGCATATAATTTTTATAGTTATATTTAATACAATGCTATGATTTCACTGCTTATTAACAGCATATAACAGATATTATTTTTTTAATAGTAATCTTATTTTAACCAAACATAACTTCAAAT
>JANLZY010000030.1:0-8616 GCA_031359365.1 Methylotenera sp.
GACGTCTAGCAAGAATTTACGTGCAATTTCTAGGCCTTCGTTGATTTTATAGCTGCCATCAAGATGTGGGTCATTGATTAAGCCTTTCCATCCCACTGTAGTACGTGGTTTTTCGAAATACACGCGCATCACGATCAACAAATCTTTCGCCAAATCTTTACGCACCTCTATCAAGCGGTGCGCATACTCCAAACCTGCTTTGGTATCGTGTATGGAACACGGCCCCACAACTACTAATAGACGGTCATCAGACTGATGCAATATATGATGGATTTCTTTACGTGTGACTAAGATATTTTGTGTTGAATCAGCACTTTCTTTCAGGCGACCCAATAGCTCTAATGGCGTAATTAGCTTTTTTATCTCGCGTATGCGTACATCGTCTGTGGCTAGCTTTTTATATTCACTCATTTATTCATTACTTTTTAAAGTTTGTTCTAGTACTTCTAGAAAACGTGCATTTTCATTGAATAATCCAATACTTACGCGTAAGTAACCTGGCATTTCATAATTTGCAATAGGACGTACTATGACACCATTCTGTAACAGTTTCTGATTTACTTGTGCTGCATTCTTAACTGAAAAGCTTACGAAGTTTGCAAAAGATGGAATATATTCTAGCCCGAGCTTAATAAAGCCTTGTGTCAATTGCGCCATACCTGCTTGATTAAGTGCATAAGAACGCTCGACAAAATCATCATCACCTAACGAAGCAACCGCAGCAGCCTGCGCGATACTATTGACATTAAAAGGCTGACGTACACGGTTCATCAAGTCTGCAATATCAGCATGGCACAAACCAAATCCAACACGCAAGCCAGCTAAACCATAGGCTTTAGAAAATGTGCGTGAAATGATTAAATTATTAAATTCACTTAACCAAGTAATCGCTTCAGACTTATTAGCGGCAGATAAATATTCATCATAAGCTTCATCGAGCACGACTAATACCGTCTTTGGCACTTGTTTTAGAAACGTCAGCAGTTCAGCTTTGTCTAGTAGCGTACCTGTAGGATTATTAGGGTTTGCAATAAAGATGATACGTGTTTTTGGCGTAATCGCTGCAAGCATTGCTGGCAAATCATGTCCGTAGTTCTTAGCAGGCACAACTACACCTGTCGCACCTGTCGCTTGAGTGACTAATGGATATACCGCGAAAGCATGCTGAGAATAAATTGTTTCACAACCCGCTGTTAAAAAAGCACGCGCGGCTAACTCTAAAATATCGTTAGAGCCATTACCAAACACCAACTGATTTGGCGCAACGCTAAACTTTTTACTGACGGCATCGCGCAAAGCAAAACTATTGCCATCAGGATAGCGTGCAATATCCAGCAAAGCTTCTTGAATGGCAAAATCTGCTTTAGGGCTTATGCCCAAAGGATTCTCATTCGATGCAAGCTTCACTATATCTTCTACTTGTAAGCCCATTTCACGAGCGAGTTCAGAAATTGGCTTTCCGCCTTGATACGGCGCAATCGCTTTAATATACTCAGGTGCTAATTTCGCCACAGCACTGTGGACTGGCTTGCTACTTGACATGCTTATAACCTTAAAAACTTAATTTTGCTTAAATCACGGCGACTGGGTAGGAACCCAGCACCTTGAGGAAAGATGCGCGTTCTAAGCATTCAGCTAATGCAGCTTTTACTTTCGCATCATTTTGATGGCCTTCAATATCAGCAAAGAACACGTAATCCCACAAACCTTGCTTAGATGGACGAGATTCGAACTTAGTCATACTGACACCATGCCTTGATAATGGTTCTAATAACTGAACCATCGCACCTGGAACGTTCTTGGATGTCATCACTATAGAGGTTCTGTCTTGGCCAGACGGGGCTACTTCGTGCGAGCCTAGTACTAAAAAACGTGTTGTGTTTTTAGCATCATCTTCAATATTTTCAGCGAGGATATTCAAGTCAAAAAGCTCTGCGGCACGCTTGCTTGCAATAGCTGCCGCAAAAGTACCATCGGTAGAAACCAAATCATGAATCATTTGCGCTGCACGTGCATTACTAGTCACAGCTTCACGCGTTACTTTTGGCATAATACGATTTAGCCACTCATGGCATTGCGCAAGTGATTGGGTATGTGAAAACACGTGGCTGATATTAGCAATATCAGTTTGTTTAGATAGCAAACAATGATGAATCGGCAGCGTGATTTCACCACAAATATTGAGTGGACTTGATAATAGTAAATCTAAAGTTAGCCCAACCGCCCCTTCGGTAGAGTTTTCAACTGGAACAATACCGTAATCCGCTTGACCAGCCTCGACCGTACGAAACACCTCATCGATTGAGCCACAAACGACTGCGCTTCTACCCAAGCCAAATTGCTTAAGTGCAGCTTCTTCACTATAAGTACCTAATGGTCCTAAGAACGCGATAGAAAGCTCTTTTTCAAGCGCGCGACAGTTAGACATCACCGCACGAAAGATATTACTCACAGCCTCGTTAGCTAGCGGCCCTTGATTGTTGGCTTGCAAGCGACGCAATACTTGCGCTTCACGTTCTGGGCGATAAATCACGCCATCATCTTTCAGGCTGCCAATCGTACGTGCAAGCTTTGCCCGCTCATTGACGAGTTTCAGCACTTGCTCGTCTATGGCATCTATTTGATCGCGATGTTGTTTAAGTTGTTCACTCATATTAAATTCTATTGTAGGTCGGGTTTTAACTCGACAAGGTTAATGCTTTTCGGCAAAGGCCTTCATATAAGCAACTAGCGCCTGCAAGCCCTCAATCGGCATCGCATTATAGATACTGGCACGCATACCACCCACAGCGCGGTGTCCTTTAAGCTGTAACAAACCATTTTCTTGCGCACCTTGCAAAAAGGCGTCATTTAAAGACTCATCTTTCAAAAAGAAAGGAATATTCATACGTGAGCGATTTTTCATTGCAACATGATTCACATAAAAATCCGTTGAGTCGATATAGTCGTAAAGCAATTTAGCTTTAGTGATATTCACTTTTTCAATGGCAGCCACGCCGCCCTGCTCGATTAACCATTCAAACACCAAGCCCGCGATGTAAATACTATAAGTTGGCGGTGTATTAACCATAGACTGATTTTCAGCCTGTGTTTTCCAATTAAATACTGCAGGCGTTAGTGGTGAAGCGTGGTCAAGCAAATCTTCACGCACAATCACTATACATAAACCTGCTGGGCCGATATTTTTTTGTGCGCCACCGTAAATCACGCCATATTGGCTCACATCAATTTCACGCGAAAGTATGTGTGATGACATATCCGCCACAATAGGCACGCCATTGGTGTTGGGTAAATCAACAAACTCAACGCCACTCATGGTTTCATTGGTACAAATATGTAAATAAGCCGCATCTTTGGTCAATGTCCATGTAGAAAAATCTGGAACGTAGGTGTATTTATCGGCCTCCGTGCTGGCTACTACGTTTATCTTGCCATATGCACTTGCATCCTCAACACTGCGCTTACTCCAACCACCTGTGACTGCATAATCTGCGGCTTTGCCTCCAAGTAAGTTCAGCGGAATCATTGCATTCTCAGCAATCGCACCGCCCTGTAAAAACAATACTTTGTAATTGCTTGGAATATTCATGAGCGTACGTAAATCAGCCTCAGTTTTAGCCAAGATACTCATAAACTCTTTACCACGATGAGACATTTCCATCACGCTCATGCCCGAGCCATGCCAATCCAGCATTTCAGCTTGAGCGCGCTCTAGCACAGGTCTAGGTAATACTGCAGGACCTGCAGAAAAATTAAAAATCTGAGTCATTCTGAATAATTCTTTACTTGAAGTTTTTTATTAAAGTTAAGCGTTATCGTCTGTTTCTGGACTGTCATTTGTATCAGATTCAACGTCTGAATTAGATTCAATTGACGCATCTAACTCTACCGTTGCATCTGCATCAATTCCTGACTCAGGGTCGTCAGACTCAACAATTTTTTCAAGTCCAGAAAGCTTCTCGCCTTCACCTAGATTAATCAACGTTACGCCTTGTGTTGCGCGACCTAACTCACGAATTTCTTTTACACGTGTACGAATCAATACACCGCCGGTCGTAATCAGCATAATTTCATCGTCTTCATTGACCAATTTTGCAGCAACCACCAAGCCATTACGCTCACTAATTGCGATGGCTTTAACGCCCTGTGTGCCACGACCGGAGTGACGGAAATCTGCTAACACAGTACGTTTACCATAACCGTTTTCAGTCGCTACCAATACAGACTGTTGGTCATTATCAGCTATCAATAATGACAATACTTGTTGATTTTCAGCCAACTTCATACCGCGAACGCCGCGTGTCGCACGACCCATTGAGCGCACATCGTCTTCACTAAACCAAACCGCTTTACCGCCATTTGAAACCAAAATCACATCATTAGTACCATTAGTAATTTCGGCACCAATAAGGAAGTCGCCTTCATCTAAGTTAATCGCGATAATGCCTGATTTACGTGGGTTAGCAAAATCTGACAACGGCGTTTTCTTAACTGTACCAAGTGATGTCGCCATAAATATGAAATGGTTTTCATCAAACTCTTTTACAGAGAGAATAGCATTGATTTTCTCACCTTCCTCAAGCGGGAATAAGTTCACAATTGGCTTGCCACGACCAGTACGGCTTCCTTGTGGTACTTCGTAAACTTTCAACCAATATACTTGACCGCGACTACTGAAACACAAGATGTAATCATGCGTATTTGCAACAAACATCTTGTCGATAAAGTCATCTTCTTTAGTCTGAGCCGCCTGTTTACCGCGGCCACCGCGACGTTGAGCACGATACTCATCTAGAGGCTGAGATTTTACATAGCCAGTATGTGAAAGTGTCACAACAACATCTTGCGGGGTAATAAAGTCCTCTAATGACAAATCTTGCGCATTCACAACAATTTCACTGCGACGTTTATCACCAAACTGCTTACGAATCTCAGTTAACTCATCATTAATAATGGCGGTAACGCGTGCAGGTGTTGCCAAAATATCAAGCAAGTCAGCAATAATATCCATGACTTCTTTATACTCACTAACGACCTTATCTTGCTCAAGACCAGTCAAGCGTTGCAGGCGCATTTGCAAAATTTCTTGCGCTTGAACATCACTTAATTTATAACCATTTGGCAACAAACCAAACTCAACACTCAAGCCTTCAGGGCGTGAAGCTTCCATCGCCGCACGTTTAAGCATTTCCTCAACGACTGGGGAATTCCAAGCTTTCGCCATCAAAGCTACTTTAGCATCTGGTGGCGTAGGTGCCGCTTTGATGATAGCGATCATCTCGTCCACGTTAGCAAGTGCAACCGCTAAACCTTCTAAGATATGACCGCGTGCACGTGCTTTTTTCAACTCAAACACAGTGCGGCGTGTAATGACTTCACGTCTGTGGCGCAAGAACGCCTCTAACATTTGCTTAAGGTTTAACAAGCGTGGTTGACCATCGAGCAAGGCCACCATATTCATACCAAACGTGTCTTGCAATTGCGTTTGTTTGTATAGGTTATTCAATACAACTTCAGCAATCTCACCGCGTTTTAGCTCAATCACTACGCGCATGCCAGATTTATCTGACTCGTCACGCAAGTCTGAGATTCCTTCGATTTTCTTCTCGTTGACTAATTCAGCGATTTTTTCAACGAAAGTCTTTTTATTCACTTGATACGGCAGTTCATCGACAATCAAAGCTTGACGACCACCGCGCTCTAAATCTTCAACGTGAGTACGCCCGCGCATCACTACACGACCACGGCCTGTGCGGTAACCTTCCTTCACGCCCACTGTGCCGTAAATAATGCCAGCAGTTGGAAAGTCTGGCGCTGGCACTAAATCAATCAGCTCCTCTACACCGGTATCTGGATTTTTAAGCAGTGCAAAACAAGCATCTAGCACTTCATTAATGTTATGTGGTGGAATATTAGTCGCCATGCCCACCGCAATGCCACTACTGCCGTTAATCAGCAAGTTTGGAATGCGTGCTGGCATAATCAACGGCTCATGCTCGCTGCCATCGTAGTTAGGGCCAAAATCAACGGTTTCTTTGTCAATATCCGCTAATAATTCATGGGCGATTTTTGCCATACGAATTTCGGTATAACGCATTGCCGCCGCGTTATCACCATCTACAGAACCAAAGTTACCTTGGCCATCCACCAGCATGTAACGCAAACTAAAATCTTGCGCCATACGCACAATGGTGTCATACACCGCCGTATCGCCATGCGGATGGTATTTACCAATCACATCACCAACAATACGGGCAGATTTTTTGTACGGTTTATTGTAATCATTCGAAAGCTCATGCATAGCAAACAGCACGCGCCTATGCACAGGTTTCAAGCCATCACGTACGTCTGGCAATGCGCGCCCTACAATGACACTCATGGCGTAGTCGAGGTAACTTCTACGCATTTCGTCTTCTAGGCTTATTGGTAGGGTTTCTTTAGCGAATTGATCCATTAACTTTTCCGTATCGGTTTTGCGTGAAATTGCGACTTTTAAAAAGTGCTTTTTTAATTGTTTTTAACCGTTAAATTCTAACATGTTTAGCCCTACAAAACACGCCCAACTAAGGCCTAAAATTAGGTTTTTTCTACTATTAACTGTTTAATATTTTTATTAAAAATTAATGCAACTAGGAAGGAAGCAAAATCGGAAATATTTGAATATATCGAAGTGTTTTAGAATGGAATTCTTTGGTACTTTTATTTGGATTAACTGGCATCTAGACCAACTGGAATTGTTATGCGAAGATTTAACCTAAATTAGGAACGATCCTAAAGTGTAATATCTGAAAGATAGCCATTGCAATATTGGCAACACTCAACCCAATTAAAACATACAATGTTATGCCCATGCCTTGCACGCGTTTGCGCAAATTATCTTTAAGCAGACCCTGTGCGTGAATCCAACGTCCAATTAAAAACGTTGCGCCAATCACATGAATCATCCACACTGGGGCACCGTTAAACTCCAGCAAAAACAGCAAAATAATCGTGATTGGCATGTATTCAGCGAAATTGCCGTGTGCGCGCATCGCACATTGCAGCGCAAAAATACCACCATCACCCAGTTTGACTTTATTTGCGCGTCGGGCTTTGATGGTTTGTAGTCCCAAATAAACCAACAACAGGCCACATAAGCCTGCGTAAACTGCTGTATGCATTATCACGCTTCCCCCCAGTTATTAATACTTAGGTTGTTAATACATTAGATTGTTAATATTACAGACTAAAATCTTAAATCTGCTTTCAAATCATCAACATGCTCTAAACCCACCGCAACACGCACTAGATTATCATGAATACCAACCTGCGCTCTCGCCTCTGCCGATATGCGGCTGTGCGTGGTGCTGGCTGGATGCGTGATGGTGCTTTTTGCATCGCCAAGGTTAGCAGTAATTGAAATCAATTGCGTGTTATCAATAAGTGTCCAAGCCGCTTCTTGCTGCGTTTGACCAGTTTTTGGCTTCACTTCAAAACTCACAATACCTCCGCCACTGATTTGTTGCAGCATAGCCAGTTTGTGTTGCGGATGCGAAGGCAACCCTGGATAGTAAACACGCGCAACTTGCGGTTGATTCTCTAACCAAGTTGCTAATTCTAAGGCTTTGCGTGCATGTGCTTCCATGCGTATGTGCAATGTTTCTAAGCCTTTTAAAAATACCCAGGCGTTAAACGCACTCATCGTCACGCCTGCGGTACGCAAAAAGCCATACACAGGCTCCATTAGCGCTTTAGAGCCCAGCACCGCCCCACCTAAGCATCTGCCCTGCCCGTCAATATACTTAGTCGCAGAGTGAATAATGATATCCGCGCCTAAATCTAATGGTTTTTGAATCGCGGGCGTGCAGAAGCAGTTATCCACCACCAAATGTACGCCCGCTTTGTGGGCAATATTGGCTAATGCTTGAATATCGCATACCTCGGTAAGCGGATTAGACGGTGTTTCTACAAAAAATAACTTAGTTTTTGGCGTAATAGCGGCTTGCCATTCGTCAGGATTGGTCAGCGACACAAACGTCACTTGCAATCCCCAACGGGCGAGAATGTTGCTGAATAATTGCACGGACGTGCCAAAAATGCTGCGCGAGGCCACTACGTGGTCACCAGCGCTGCATAAAGCCATCACGCATGCTAATATGGCAGACATGCCGCTAGATGTTGCTACGCATTGCTCTGCGCCCTCCAGTGCCGCTAATTTGTTTTGAAACATGGTGACGGTTGGATTGGTAAAGCGTGAGTAAATATTACCTGGCTCTGTACCACCAAAGCGTGCTGCAGCTTGTGCCGCGCTATTAAAGCGAAAACTAGAATTTAAAAATAAAGCCTCAGAGTTCTCACCAAACTCAGTCATTTCAGTACCCGCACGTACAGCTAAAGTTTCAGGATGATATTTTTTTGTAGTCATCATATTTCTCAATTCTCATTAACCTAATCTCATCAACAATAGGCATTAAAAAACCCGTTTAAGCAAAAATGCCAAAAACGGGTTCTTTTTTACCTCGCTTTAGCAGAATTTATTATGCGCTCGCAAGCTGAGTAAGACTTTGTTTAAAGTTGGCCACTCAAATCAGCGCATTACTATTTAACGCCTTAAATAATGCAGTGTCAAGTAAATTT
>JANLZY010000054.1:0-8712 GCA_031359365.1 Methylotenera sp.
TCAGCAAAACGAATCATCGTTTGCTTGCGTTCGCGCGGCGACAAACCAGCCCAGCGCCTATCTTTAAAGGCGGCACGAGCCGCAACCACAGCGCGGTCTATATCTGCAGCTTTACTGCTAGCCACATCAGCTAATTTACGACCGTCAATCGGTGAAAAACACTCAAAGGTACTGCCATCAAGTGCATCCACACGCTGGCCATCAATGAAAGCACGGCCATCGATTCTTAAATTTTTCGCTATTTCATGCCAATCAATTTTAATCTCTGTCATATTAAAGCCCCGCCATACATACGTATTTTAATTCTAGATATTCATCAATGCCGTGATGCGAACCTTCGCGCCCAAGACCTGATTGCTTAATGCCACCAAAAGGTGCAACTTCATTGGAAATCATGCCAGTGTTTACGCCTACCATGCCATATTCAAGCGCCTCTGCTACGCGCCAGATTCGGCCTATATCTCGGCTGTAGAAATAAGAGGCTAAACCAAACTCAGTGCGATTTGCTAATTCAATGACTTCTGCATCTGTCTTAAAGCGGAATAATGGCGCCACAGGACCAAAGGTTTCTTCGCTAAAAATTAGAGCATCCTCGCTTACATTTGCTAGCACGGTAGGCTCAAAGAATGTACCGCCTAAAGCATGGCGCTTGCCACCTTGTATCACCGTTGCGCCTTTGGCAACGGCATCCGCCACATGGCTTTCGACTTTCTCAATAGCTGCTGCATCAATCAATGGACCTTGTGTCACGCCATCTTCAGTACCCACACCCACTTTGAGTTGAGCCACTTTGACTGCAAGTTTTTTGGCGAACTCATCGTACACGCCCTCTTGCACAAACAAGCGATTTGAACATACACACGTCTGCCCTGCGTTACGATATTTGCTAATCATGGCGCCTTCTACTGCCGCGTCTAAATCCGCATCGTTAAACACGATGAATGGCGCATTACCACCCAATTCAAGAGATAGCTTTTTAATGGTATCAGCGCATTGGCGCATTAAGATACGTCCCACTTCCGTTGATCCTGTGAACGAAAGCTTGGCGACTACTGGGCTTTCGCAAAACGCTGCGCCGATTTGGCGTGCATCGCCTGTAATCACTTGTAACACACCACTAGGCACGCCGGCCTCTTCAGCCAATACAGCTAAAGCAATGGCGCATAAAGGTGTTTGTTCAGCTGGTTTAATTATCATGCTGCAACCAGCAGCAAGTGCCGGCCCAGCTTTACGGGTAATCATTGCGATTGGGAAGTTCCAAGGCGTAATAGCTGCGGTGACACCTATAGGCTGCTTTAGCACCAATAAACGACGATCGCTCATAGGCGCAGGTATTGTTTCACCATAGACTCGTTTAGCTTCCTCGGCAAACCATTCAATAAAGCTTGCGCCATAATTCACTTCACCACGTGCTTCGGCTAGCGGCTTGCCTTGCTCAGCAGTCAGCAATTGTGCCAAATCTTCTCTATGTAGAATAATCAGGTCAAACCAGCGCTTGAGTATTGCAGCACGGGCGGCGGCTGTGAGGGTTTTCCATGACTTTTGTGCAGCTTCAGCAGCAACAATCGCGCGCTCAGCTTCAGTGCGACCCATGAGCGGCACTTTAGCCACCTCCAAGCCTGTGGCAGGATTAGTAACACTTATTGTTTCACCTGAATCTGCACTAACCCATTGCCCAGCAAGCAACGTAAGGTTATTTCTAAGTAAGGTGGGATGCTTTAATTGAATTGACATGATTATCTGCTTGATTTGGTTTGGTGTAGAGGCGACGAGATGTCGCCTCTACTTAAAATGTTATTTATTACTATCGCTATAAGCCTGTGCCTCTTCACGTTTACGTTTGCGCTCTTGGTGCGAGGTATAAAAGCTAGAGGCAATCACCGCAATAGTCACCACGGTAATCGTCACGGTTGCAACAGCGTTAATGGTTGGGTTTAACCCTAATCTAGCGCGCGAGAAAATCACCATAGGCATAGTTGAGTAGCCAGGACCAGACAAGAATGAAGACAACACAACATCATCAAACGACAGTGTAAAGGTCAGTAAAAACGCAGAAACCAGCGCAGGCACTAACAAAGGGAAAGTGACTAAAGTAAACACCTGCATAGGCTTACAACCTAAGTCCATTGCTGCTTCATCTAATTTACTGTCCATTTCACGTAAACGTGAGGTGACTACCACCGCAGCGTAAGCCGTGCCTAATAATGCATGACCTAGCAAAATGGTGAACAAACCACGCTCCGGAAAGCCCAGCCAATTTTGCACAGAAACTATCATTAATAGCAGAGACAAACCGACAATCACATCTGGCATCACCAAAGGCATGCTGGACATAGAAGTCAGCAGCGTACGCCCTTGAAAGCGCTTATATCGATTTAAAGCAAATGCAGTAAACGTACCAAAAAATACTGACATTAACGCAGACAAACCTGCAATTTCTAGCGATAGCAGCACTGCCGAAATTAAGTCTGAATCTTGTGCAAGTGCCACATACCATCGAAAGCTAGCGTGTGACCAAACAGTGACCAATTTTGAATCATTAAATGAAAATACAACCAGCGTGATGATAGGCAAATATAAGAATAAATAGACCGCAATCATCCAACCTTTAGCAAATACTTTATTAGATGCTTGGCTCATTATTTACCCTCCATTTGCTCAGCTTGCGCTTTATTGTAAATACCCATTGGCACTAATATCAGCAATATCATCACTACCGCCACGGCTGACGCCATAGGCCAGTCATTATTACTGAAGAATTCATCCCACAGCACGCGACCTATCATTAAGGTGCTCGAACCGCCTAATAACTCAGGAATCACATATTCACCCACCGCAGGAATAAATACCAACATTGAACCCGCAATAATGCCCGCTTTTGAAAGTGGTACGGTAATCAGCCAAAACGCTTTAAATGGGCTAGTACCAAGGTCAGACGCGGCTTCTAAATAGCGCATATCCATCTTAGATAAATTGGCGTATAGCGGCAAAATCATAAACGGCAAGTAGGAATACACCATACCTAACAACAAGGAAAATGAGTTGTTCATCATCTCGATTGGAGTGTCAATGATATGCAGGCTAATGAGTATATTATTGATAACACCATTGCTGACTAACAGGGTTTTCCAAGCATAGATGCGTAGTAAAAATGATGTCCAAAACGGCAACATAATGAGCATCAACAAGGTCGGTTGCATATGTTTAGGTGAGCGCGCCATGTAGTAGGCAAATGGATAGCCAATGGCTAAACATAACAAAGTGGTAATCAGGGCATATTTAATGGAAGATATATACGTTTTGATGTAAAGCGAGTCCGTGGCAAGAAACTGATAACTGGCAAAATTTAAAGTCAGTCTAGGCCAACCATGACTCCAATCTATCATGTTTGAAATGCTAGTTGACTCCATTTCAGACAAGCTAATTTTAAGCACAATGAGTAGTGGGATAGCCGCAAGCAATAAAAACCAGAAATACGGAACACCTATTACCGCAAGGCGTCCAGCTGAAAGACTGGTAAAGAAATTCGATGTTTTAGCCATAGCAATTTTCCTTAATGAAATTAAAGTTTAGTTAACTCAACATTTATTGCGTTAACACCACCATTGCTAAATTATTCCAACTTGCATAAGCACGATCACCCCAAGTTAAACCACAACTCAAATCACGCGTATTGTTAAGCTCTTGCGCCTTGATTACCTTGCCGCTATCAAGTTTAAGGTGATAAGTGGTGTGGGCGCCAAAGTAAACAATTTCAATCACTTCACCAGCACACCAGTTATAGTCACTATTAGGCTTATCTTTAGACAACAGGATTTTTTCAGGTCGTAAAGCCACACCTACATCCATACCAGGATGCCCACTAACGCCGTGCCCCACATAATGCACACACTCGGGGCAACGCACAGTCACATGATCAGGTTGGTCTTCTTCAATCTTGCCTTCGAATATATTCACATTACCAATGAAGTCAGCTACCTTGCGACTGTTTGGCATTTCATACACGGCATCAGGCGCGCCGACTTGCAAGAAGTAACCTTCGCTCATCACGGCAATGCGCGATGCCATGGTCATCGCTTCTTCTTGATCATGCGTCACTAGCACACAGGTTACGCCGACTTCTTCAATGATATTCACCAGTTCAAGCTGAGTGGTTTCTCGTAACTTTTTATCTAAAGCACCAAGAGGTTCATCTAATAACAACAATTGAGGTCGTTTTGCCAAACTACGGACTAAGGCTACACGCTGTTGCTGACCGCCTGAAAGTTGATGTGGCTTACGTTTGGCATATTTATTGAGTTGCGCCAGACTCAGCATTTTTTCAACGCGGTCGGCAATTTCATCTTTAGGCATGCCATCACGTTTCAAACCAAAAGCTACATTTTCCCACACGCTTAAATGCGGAAATAAAGCATACGATTGAAACATCATGTTGATTGGGCGCTGAAACGGTGGAAGATTAGTAATATCTTGATTCGCTAAGAAAATCTTACCTTTTGTGGGAGTTTCAAAGCCAGCCATCATGCGCAATAGCGTAGACTTTCCGCAACCTGAACCGCCAAGCAGCGCGAAGATTTCACCCTTCATAACTGTTAGAGAAACATCATCCACGGCTTTGACCGTACCATCGTAAATTTTGGTGACATTTTCAACACGCAGTAAAACCTCTTGCGCAGCTTTATTCGTTTCTTTAGGAGCCGTTGCCATAAAAACCCTTATCTAAGATATTGAAAACCAAGATACAGAAAAAGACAGAAAACTAAAATATTAAAAACTATGGTATTAAAACTATGATATTAAAAATTTAGGTACATTAGGATTTTGTAGGGACGCTATCAATACCGCCCCTACAAATACAACAACGATTAAACGCCTGTTTTAAATTTGGTATACAGGCGCGTCATGTTGCGTTTAATTTGCGCATCCTCAACACCTGGTGGCACCAATTTAGCAATATCTTCATCAGATAAGAAAATTGATTTGTTGTTTTTAATGTCTGGGTCAACAAATTCAGTTGCGGCTTTGTTAGGGTTAGCATAAGTCACGGTGTTAGTGATGGCTGCAGTGACTTTTGGTTGCATGATGTAATTCATCCAAAGGTGTGCATTGTTTGGATGCTTCGCATCAGCAGGAATCGCCATGGTATCCATAAACATCAAGCCGCCTGTTTTTGGTACAAGTGCTTCGATGTGTTGCTCGGCTTTATTCTCGATTGAACGTTTATGCGCTAAGTTAAAATCGCCAGCCCAACCATAAGCCACACAAATGTTACCGCTCGCTAAGTCATCAATTTGACCACCAGAGTTGAATTTCTTAATGTCTGGGCGCACTTTCATCAACATATCAAAAGCAGCTTGGTAATCATCTGGTGTACCAGTGAAAATAGGTTTACCTAAATAATGTAAGGCAGCTTGGAATACATCGGCGGGGGTATCTAAGAAGGTAATACCACATGATTTTAATTTGCTAGTATAAGTCGGGTTAAACACTAAATCCCAGGCATTGTCTGGCATAGGCGTATCACCAAGCGCTGCTTTAACTTTATCTACATTGATACCTACAGTGTTATAACTCCACATCCAGTCAATCAGATGTTCATTACCAGGATCCAGATCGGCTAACTTCTTCACAATACCTGGATCTAGATTTTTCATGTTAGGTAGCTTAGTTTTATCAAGTTTTTGATATAAACCGCCATCAATTTGTAGCTTAGCCCAGTTAGATGAAGGTACCACAATGTCGTAACCAGTATTCTTAGCGATTAATTTTGCATGCAAAATTTCGTTACTATCAAACACATCGTAACGTACTTTAATACCTGTTTCTTTCTCGAAATTAGCGATCGTATCTGGTGCAATATAGTCTGACCAGTTGTAAATATTGAGGATTTTTTCTTCTGGCTCGCTAGCCGCTGCAACTGTTGGCTTAGCAGCTTCAGCAGCTGTGTTGTCAGACTTACTACAAGAAACCGTAGCTAGGCCAGTAATTATCGCCATACCTAGCAAGTATTTACTATAAGATAAATTCATATTCATTAACCCCTTTAAATTAGTGAGTGACTGAGAAAGTTTTGCTAAAAATTGGTACCATCTTTTGCGCTATATAACCCCTTATGCTGACCAAATAGATTCAAAGTAATCTTACAATATGTCATCAACTACAACCACATTTAATTACGCGGCTTAATTACATCATTCCCTGCTTTTTCAAATCAGCTAAGGTCGCATCTAAACATTTCTGAATCAACGCGACCATTTCATCAATTTGCGCTTTAGTAATCACTAGCGGTGGCGCAATAATCATGCGGTCACCTACCGCTCGCATAATCAAGCCATTGGCAAAACAATGGCCTCGGCAAATCATGCCTACACCGACCTCTTCATCAAAATGTACATGATTTGCTTTGTCTTTCATCAGTACGAAGCCTGCGACTAACCCTAATGTGTCCGCACCACCAACCAATGGGTGTTTGGCTAGCTCGGCATATTTTAGCGCTAAATATGGGCCTGTTTCGTTAAGCACTTTGTCGGGTAAGCCTTCGCGCTCCATAATTTCAATATTGGCTAATGCCACAGCGCAGGCGGTTGGGTGTCCTGAATAAGTATAGCCATGATTGAACTCACCACCTTGTTCAATCAATACTTTAGCTACACGTTTGCCCACAACAACGCCACCTAAAGGAATGTAGCCAGAAGTCACACCTTTTGCAAACGTCATTAAATCGGGTTTGCAACCTAATAATTGCGAGCCAAACCATTTACCAAGACGGCCAAAACCGCAAATCACTTCATCGCAAATCAGCAAAATTCCGTATTTATCGCAGATACGCTGAATCTCTGGCCAGTAAGTTTTAGGTGGAATAATCACGCCGCCTGCGCCTTGCACGGGCTCACCGATGAATGCAGCTACTTTATCTGCGCCAACTTCTAAAATCTTTTTCTCTAACCAGCCTGCAGCTTCAATGCCAAATACATCACTATCCTGATTCGGCGCGATACCGTAATGGTAAGGCTGTTCGATGTGTTCTATGCCTGAAATCATGCCGCCTTGCGCATGCATACCACCCATACCGCCTAAAGATGAACCAACTAATGTTGAGCCATGATAAGCGTTATTGCGGCTAATAATCACAGTGCGCTCAGGCTGACCTAGCGTAGCCCAATAATGGCGCACCATACGAACGTTGGTATCATTAGATTCCGAACCAGAACTACTAAAAAATACGTGGCTGTAATCATCGCCAGCCAGCTTGATGATTTTTTCTGCAAGTTTAACTGCAGGAACATTGGTCGTTTGAAAAAAACTATTGTAGTAAGGAAGCTCTAGCATTTGTTTAGCCGCTGCATCTACCAGCTCTTTACGCCCATAGCCAACATTCACACACCACAAACCAGACATCGCATCTAAGATTTTTTCACCTGTGGAATCCCAAATATAGATGCCATCGGCCTTAGTAATAATACGTGAGCCTTTATCCGACAAGCTTTTATGGTCAGTAAAAGGATGCATGTAATGCGCTGAATCTATTGCTTGGATTTCTTTAGTATTGATCATGACTTTCTCAATTCAGATAAATTAGTACTTGTAGGTCGGGCTTTAGCCCGAGATGTCGGGTTAAAGCCCGACCTACTTTTAACTACACGAATTACTTTTAAACATGCATTAACAGATGCTCACGCTCCCACGGACTAATGACGCGCATAAACTCGTCATGCTCGGCATCCTTCACTGCCAAATACACATCCACGAAATCTTTGCCTAGCACATCCTGTAGGGCTTGAGAGTTCTCCAACTCGCGTATCGCTTCAGACAAACCACGTGGCAATTGGTAGTCAGAGGCGTAAGCACTGCCAGTAGTGACCTCTGTTGGCTTAAGCTTTTCTTTAATCCCCAAATAACCACAAGCCAAGGTAACTGCCATGGCCAAGTAAGGGTTCGCGTCTGCGCCCACTACACGATTCTCTATGCGGCGACCTGCTGGTTCGGAAATAGGCACACGAATGCCCACCGTGCGGTTATCATAACCCCACTCAATGTTAATTGGCGCAGCACCATTGCGTACGATACGGCGATATGAGTTTACATAAGGCGCTAACAACACCATGGCGGCAGGTAAGTACTTTTGCAAACCGGCAATGTAGTGAAAAAATATTGGGGAAGCTGTGCCATCAGGATTGCTAAAGATATTCTTTTGAGTTTGAGTATCAATCACGCTTTGGTGAATATGCATCGCCGAACCCGGCTCATGTTGCATAGGCTTAGCCATAAAAGTAGCGTACATGCCGTGACGCATCGCCGCTTCACGCAATAAACGTTTAAAGAAGAATGATTTATCCGCCAGAATCATCGGCTCATCATGCAAAAAGTTAATCTCCATTTGCCCTGCGCCAAACTCATGAATCAGCGTATCAAGCTCCAAACCCATCAGGGCTGAATAGTCGTAAATATCTTCAAATAATGGGTCAAACTCGTTTACCGCATCAATACTGTATAACTGGCGGCTGGTTTCTTTACGACCACTACGACCTACTGGTGGGCTTAATGCAATATCAGGATCCGGATTACGCTCTAGCAAATAAAACTCTAGCTCTGGCGCCACAATTGGCGTCCAGCCTAAGTCTTTGTATAAATTAGTCACGCGGCGAAGTACGTTTCTAGGCGCAAAATCAATTGATTTACCGTTATGGTCTACGCAATCCATAATCACCTGTG
>JANLZY010000085.1:0-2103 GCA_031359365.1 Methylotenera sp.
TTTAAGTGCGCCAGCTCGTGGCAAATCACATAATTAATAATATGCGGCGGCGCTTGTAGTAAGCGCCAATTCAACCGAATCTCTTTTTTTGAATTGCAGCTTCCCCAGCGTGAGGCCGCGTTGGATAACGTGAGCGATGTGAATTTAACGCCCAGCTTGCTTGAGAAAATCTCTAAACGCCTTGTAAAGTCAGTGATTGCCTGCTTTTTGTACCATTGAACCACTTTACGCGCGATTAACATTTCATCTTGATTGGGCATCGCCAATTGCAAAACACCTGGCTCATACTCCACGACTTTTGAACGAGTATTGTGCTCAATTGTTAGCGTAATCGCGTTACCTAAAAATAGTAACTGTTCGCCATGTTGCCATTGTATTTCTGGAATTCTATTGGCAGTGATGGAAGCAAGTTTTCTCAGCACCCAGTCAGCTTTCTGCACAATAATGTCTTCAAGCTGCGATTGTGAAATGCGTTTAGGGGCGTGTATGACCAAGCCAGTTTGGGTAATCTTTAAGCCTACGGTACGGCGTTGGCGGCGTTCTAACTGGTAATGTAATTGGTCGCCAGAGGGCAATGTGAGGGAGTGGCTCATTAATTTAACGTAAGCATCTCAGCTTCAATCCAGCCTTCTACTTGATGATTTAATGCATCTGCCTTCAAGTCAGCAGTTTGAATCGGTTTGCCGATATGCATTTTGATCACGCCAGGTTTTTTGATGAATGTGTTTTTAGCCCAATATTCACCTGCATTGTGTGCAACTGTTAGCACTTGGGTTTTTGTATGCGTTGCTAACCATGCCCCACCAATATGATATTTACTGCGTTCCCCCGGCGTAATACGTGTGCCTTCTGGAAATATGACCACCCAAAATCCACGGTTTAATCTTGCTTGACCGTTTGCCACCAATTTTTTAAGTGCTTCACGACCAGCACTGCGGTCAATGGCGATAGGCGATGACATTGCTAAGCCCCAGCCAAAAATTGGAATCCATAATAATTCACGTTTTAGCACGTAAACTTGGGTTGGGAAAATGGCTTGAAAAGCCAATGTTTCCCAAGCGGACTGATGTTTAGATAATACGATGGTTGGTGAATCTGTGATGTTTTCTAAGCCCGTAATTTCATGGCGAATGTTACAAGTGACTTTTAGCCACCACAACATGCTACGTGCCCAGCCTGAGATTAAATCGTTGCGCAATATCGGGTTAAGCGGCATGGCGAGCAGGGCAACTAGCGTGAAGATTGGCGCGGTAATGACTTGGCCGATAAAAAACAACAAAGAACGCAAAAATAGCATACTGACTTTCGAGAGTGTTTAGCCGTGTGTTTAAATTTAGTCTAGCTCGGTGACAATGCGCTGCACAGCTTCTGCTAAATCTACACAAATCCAAGTGTTTGGCGGTAAGGCTTTTTCAGGATTTTGTTTTGATGCAGCTAAAGTCGCCTCACCTTTACCTGTAAGCACTAAAATAGGCTGGCAACCGGCGCTGGCAAAGGCTTGCAAATCGCGTAGCGCATCGCCCACAGCAGGCACGCCATTCATTTCCATTGAAAAACGTAGGCCAATTTCTTCTATCATGCCTGTATCAGGTTTACGGCAATGACAATGCTCATCCGCTGCATGAGGACAATAAAATATCGCATCGATTCGCCCACCTACAACGGCTAACTCTCTATGCATTTTGTCATGAATGTTATTGAGCGTGGTCATATCAAACAATCCGCGACTAATGCCAGATTGATTAGTCGCCACTGCCACTCTAAAGCCAGATTGATTCAGCAAGGCAATTGCCTCTAGGCTACCTGCAATAGAAATCCACTCATTTGGACTTTTGATGAAATTGGCAGAATCTTGATTGATCACGCCGTCTCTATCTAGAATCACTAGTTTCATGGGGGGCTCGCTTTGTTGGTTAACTAGCTAGTTTAGATAAATCTGCAACACGGTTCATGGTTTGGTGCAAAATCGCCAATAAACCAAGACGGTTCGCTTTAAGCGCAGGGTCGTCAGCATTTACCATGACATTGTCAAAGAAAGCATCCACAGGTGCTTTTAAAGCCGCGAGTGATTTAAGAGATGCTGTGTAATCGCCACTTTCAAAC
>JANLZY010000097.1:0-3141 GCA_031359365.1 Methylotenera sp.
TGTTTGTTGTGTATCGGCGCTATGTTAAGATGCAATCCAATCATGAACGAACTTACTTTCCCTATTTTACGACTGCTCACCGATGGTAAATTTCACTCGGGCGAAACCATTGCGCAGCAATTAAAAGTCTCACGTGCCACGGTGTGGAATGCACTTCAGGACGCAGAAAAACTCGGCATTGAGATTTTTTCAGTGCGTGGACGCGGTTACAAACTACCACAGTCAGTCACGCTACTGGATGAACAAGCTATATTGAGCGCAATGGGACCACAAAGTTCTTTGCTTAAATTGGAGATTCACGACCATTTAGATTCGACCAATACCTATTTGATGAAGAAACTAAGCACGGGGCAAGCGCACGCCAACTGCGTGGCTACCAACTTACAAACCAATGGTCGCGGAAGACGTGGTCGCACATGGCAAGCAGGTTTAGGCGCTAGTTTAACTTTTTCACTTTTATGGCGTTTTCAGTGTGGTGCGGCAGGTTTGTCTGGCTTGAGTTTGGCGGTAGGCATTGCCTTGATTCGTGCATTGCATCACTTTGGAGTAACGCAAGCGCAACTCAAATGGCCGAATGATGTGCTAATTGGTCGCGAGAAATTAGCAGGTATTTTGATTGAACTGCAAGGCGATATGGAAGGCCCAAGCGCTGCGGTGATTGGTGTGGGCATTAATTTAAATCTGCCATTAAGCATCAAACAACAGATAGACCAACCTGCCACTGATTTAGCTAGCGTGACGCAAACACCCATCAACCCCAATTTGCTGCTTGGCGAATTATTGAAACATCTAACTGACGTTCTCAGCACGTTTGAACAACGTGGCTTTGCGAATGTGCGCGAGGAGTGGACGAGCTACCATGCTTATCATCAACAAGCGGTCAGAATGTTGCATCCCGATGGTCGCGAAACGACAGGTATTGTCGTTAACGTGGCGGAAGACGGTAATTTATTAGTCAGCACAGCCGCTGGTGAGCAACGCTTTTCATCGGGCGAGATTAGTTTGCGAGCGTCATAAAATGGATTATTTATTAGCCATAGATGCAGGGAACACTCGCGTTAAGTGGGGCTTATTTGATGCGAATGGCACATTGCTAATCAATGGCGCCTGCCTGAACACTGAAATCGTGCGCACAAAATTACCAGCCGCTACACGCATCATCATTTCAAACGTGGCTGGTGAGTACATCAAAAAACAGCTTGAAGAAATACTGCCGAAAAACATCCCTACCCATTGGATAACTGCAAAAGCCAACGAATGCGGCGTAAACAGCCGTTATGATCAACCAGAAAAACTCGGTACTGACCGTTGGGCTGCACTGGTGGCGGCTTGGCATATTAAACAAGCGTCTTGCGTGGTGGTGAATGCGGGTACGGCAGTGACTATAGATGCGTTAGCGAGCAACAATGGTGAAGGCGAGTTCATCGGTGGAATGATTTTGCCTGGCATACATTTAATGCAGCAAAGTTTAGGTGTGGCGACTGCGCAGTTGCCTAATATTCAAGCAGAAAAATCAACATCACATGTAACAAACCAATATCAGAACATTTTTGCCAAAAACACTGCTGATGCGATGCGCTCAGGTGCAATTAATGCTGCCTGTGGTGCAATCAAGCAAATGCATACTGCGCTTACAGCACTTACCGCAGAGGGCAAACAAGCGCCCTATATTTTCATCAGCGGTGGCAACGCGCAGCTCATCAAAGATAATCTTTTGAGTGACGTGACAAACCTTGCATTAATCGTAGATAATTTGGTTTTACGCGGCTTGTATCTGATAGATAATTTTGCGCCTGAAAACCTTACGAAGAGTGAAAAGTAATGAAAAAATTGGTTTGGTTATTAGTATTGATTAACGTAGGTTTACTAGCCTATTTTAATAAAGACGTTATTTTACCTAGCGCGCCAAAGGCAGCATTACTCGCCATACACCCTGAAAAAATCAGCATTGTGACCCAACAACAGATTGATGCCCTACCTAAAAAAGGCGCTACTGCTACTGCACCAACCTTAGCAGCCATTACACCTCCGACCGTAGATGCCGTAGCCGCAGCAAGCGCCACCCCAGCGCCTGTGCTAACACCTGCTAAAACAACATGCTATGAATGGGGCGTATTTTCAGCCGCCAATTTGACGGGTGCACAAACCGCTGTATCAAATCTATCGATACAAACTTCGATTAAAGAACAATCTTCGCTAGAAGCTAAACGTTTTTGGGTCTATAAGCCGCCACTAAAATCAGTTGAAGCAGCGCAAGCTAAGGCGCTAGAATTAAAAGCGCTAGGCATTCAAGATATGTATATTGTGCAAGATGCCCGATGGAGAAATGCCATTTCATTTGGCGTTTTTGAAGATGAGCAACTCGCCACCAATTTACTGAATGAATTGAAAGCCAAAGGTGTTAAAGAGGTAGTGAAAGCCTTGCGCAACCAAGGCAAAGGGCACGCAAGCTTGCAATTTAACAAGCTGACGGACACTCAAGTCATTGAGCTAAAAAAACTAAAACCAGACTTCCCTGAAGCTGACCTTAAAGAAGTGGCTTGTAGTTAACTATGTAACACTGAGGTTTAGCTAAAAACTCCGCTTTAAAATAAGGCCAATCCTCAATTACTCGCTACTTTCCGGACAATTTCCCTTTTCAAGCATTTTTTAGTGTTGCCGCGTACTAAACAGCCCGTCTTACACTATAATTTGCATATGAAAACTCTTTTAGCAACAAGCTGTGTATGAAAATACTACTTTCCAATGACGATGGTTATTTTGCACCAGGCCTTAACATTTTAGCTGAGCACATTGCTAAGATTGCCGACATCACAGTAGTTGCTCCCGAGCGAAATAGAAGCGGCGCGAGCAATTCGCTCACATTAGATAGGCCGCTAAGCGTTAAAAAAGCGGCAAATGGCTTTTTTTATGTCAATGGCACACCAACGGATTGCGTGCATATCGCCCTGACTGGCTTGATGGACACCATGCCAGACATGGTGATTAGCGGCATTAATGATGGCGCAAACATGGGTGATGATACGATATATTCAGGCACAGTTGCTGCGGCTATGGAAGGCTATTTACTTGGCATTCCGTCGATTGCAATTTCGATGTCACAACATAATTCCACCTATTTTGAAACTGCGGCGAAAGTAG
>JANLZY010000110.1:0-2582 GCA_031359365.1 Methylotenera sp.
TCTAACATTTGCGCATGGGTGAAGTTTTCGCGATCCAGCAGCTTTTGCAAGGCTTCTTTGAAGGTGATATCGATTGCTTGTCCTTCAGCCATTACTTTTCCTTCAAGAAGTTATCCAGCAACTCGTGGCCATATTCTGTAAGGATAGATTCTGGGTGAAATTGAGCGCCCTCTACACGCAAGGTTTTGTGACGCACGCCCATGATTTCGCCATCCTCAGTCCACGCGGTGATTTCCAGGCAATCTGGTATGGTTTCTTTTTCAATCACCAGTGAGTGATAACGCGTTGCTGTGTAAGGGTTAGGCAGGTCTTTAAACACGCCAATATTTTTATGGTGTATCAGAGAGGTTTTGCCGTGCATCAAAGTTTTAGCTTTGATGATATGCCCGCCAAAAGCCTGACCAATACTTTGATGACCTAAACAAACACCTAATAACGGAATCTTGCCTGCGAATTCTTTAATGAGCGGTACGCTAATACCCGCCTCATTTGGCGTACATGGGCCAGGTGAAATAACAATATGGTCAGGCTTAAGTGACGCGACCTTTGCCAAATCAATTTCATCGTTGCGATACACCTGAACGTCTTGCCCTAACTCGCCTAAATACTGCACTAAGTTATAAGTGAAAGAATCGTAATTATCTATCATGAGTAACATATTAATTCCCTGCTTTCAGCGCCAAATTTGTATTTGAAGTCAGGTCTGGCTTCAAATCTAAGTTCAAGTCCAAATCTAACCCCGCTTGGACTAATTCAGCCGCTCGTAGAACGGCTTTGGCTTTGTTCTGTGTTTCTTCCCATTCACTTTGCGGAACAGAATCGGCGACGATGCCCGCCCCCGCTTGTACATACAGCATATTGTTTTTAATAACGCCAGTTCTAATCGCAATTGCCACATCCATATCGCCATTGAAGCCCAAGTAGCCCACTGCGCCAGCGTAAATGCCGCGTTTGCTTGGTTCTAATTCATCAATAATTTCCATGGCGCGCACTTTTGGCGCGCCACTTACGGTTCCTGCTGGGAAAGTCGCTTTAATCACATCAATCGCGTCCATGCCAGCTTTGAGCTTGCCTTCAACATTGCTGACGATATGCATGACGTGCGAGTAGCGCTCTATCATCATATTGTCGGTGACTTTTACACTACCAGTTTGCGCGACGCGACCTACATCGTTGCGGCCTAAATCCATCAGCTGTACATGCTCTGCACGCTCTTTAGGGTCAGCTAACAATTCTACTGCCAGCGCCAAATCCTGCTCGCGAGTTTTGCCGCGAGGACGCGTACCTGCAATTGGACGAGCCGTTACAGTCCCATTTTCCAAGCGCACTAAAATCTCTGGCGATGCGCCAACCACATGATGGTCACCCATATCGTAATAGAACATATAAGGCGATGGGTTCAAGCTACGCAAAGCACGATATAAGGACAATGGCGGTGCAGTGAATTTTTGCGACATGCGTTGAGATAAGACAACTTGCATAATGTCGCCGTCTAAAATGTATTGCTGTGCTTTTTTAACCGCGGCTTTAAAGTTATCTTCACCGAATTCTGAAGTCGCGACTGATGTTTCTGATGGGCTTGATTCTGGAATTGTGACGTTCTTACGCAGCATTTTGGCTAAATCATTCAAACGATTTAACGCCGTATCGTAAGCATTTTCTTGGTCTGTATTGGCATAAACAATGAAATACAGTTTGCTGCTTAAGTTATCAACTACGGCAATCTCTTCAGACACCATCAGCAACACATCAGGCACATTGATTGCATCTGGCTTTTGTACGCCAGCTAAACGCTTTTCAATATAGCGTACAGTTTCATAGCCAAAGTAGCCTGCCAAACCACCAGTAAAGCGCGGCAAACCTTCATAAGGCGGCGTTTTGTAGCGTGCTTGATAGCTTTTAACAAAGTCTAAAGGATTGGTATTTTCAACTGTTTCAACCACGACATTATTTTCAAGCACTTGCACTTGATTATCGTGCGCCACGATGCGTGTTTTGGCAGGCAAGCCAATAATTGAGTAGCGACCAAAGCGTTCTCCACCTTGTACAGATTCAAGCAGGTATGAAAATGGTTTGTTGGCTAATTTTAGATACAGCGACAATGGCGTATCTAGGTCAGCAAAGGTTTCCAGCACTAGCGGGATGCGGTTAAATCCTTTTGCCGCTAAAGCATCGAATTCTGTTTTATTGATTGTAGTAAACATGATGTCAAAATCTTTCTAATAATTTTCTAATATTGGCGACTTTACGCAGCCGTGTTGGCTACATTTCGCCTATTGGTTGCTGGCAAGGTCGGCTCAGCTTCGCCAAGAGCCACGCCAGCTTAGAAAAGTATTATTAAAAGTCATCATATTCACTTAATTTTGTTCGTAAAATTATTAAAGTAAAACTGTAATTAAACCTTGTGAGACCAGTTCAGTTAAATCCTCAATCATTGCATCAACTGTTGATTCGTCTATCGGCCGCCCTTGATTATAACCGTAAGGTACGGTAACAATAAAGCAGCCAGCCGCATGCGCCGCTGTAATATCAGTTTCTGAATCACCTACTAACATCGCCTCAAAAGTATGAACGTCTAGCTT
>JANLZY010000172.1:0-11095 GCA_031359365.1 Methylotenera sp.
AGCGCGTGCAGGCGGGGCTACCGGGGCGGAATTTGGTCATTCTATGCTGGGCGATGGTCGCGCTATTTTACTCGGTGAGCATATTACACCAGAGGCTAATCGCTATGATATTCAACTTAAAGGCGCAGGTGTAACGGCTTATTCGCGTCGCGGTGACGGTCGTGCGGCACTCGGTCCTATGCTTAGAGAATACATCATCAGCGAAGCGATGCATGCGCTGGGGATACCTACTACGCGAAGCTTGGCTGTAGTAACGACTGGCGAATCTGTGTATCGCGATAGCATTCTGCCTGGCGCTATTTTAACGCGAGTAGCTGCTAGTCATATTCGAGTCGGAACATTTCAGTTTGCCGCATCACATGATGACCCAGAGAACATAAGGTCGCTGGCGGACTACACATTGAACCGACACTTTTCTGAGTTTGTAAGCACTGAAAATAAGTATTTATCGCTACTAAATGCCGTGATTAATAAACAGGCAAAATTGATTGCGCAGTGGATGCTCGTTGGGTTTATTCATGGCGTAATGAATACCGACAATATGTCAATTTGTGGCGAAAGCATCGATTTTGGGCCATGCGCATTTATGGACAACTATGACCCTGCAACTGTTTTTAGCTCGATTGACCAGCAAGGTCGATACGCTTTTGGCAACCAGCCGCCTATCGCGCAATGGAATTTGACGCGCTTTGCTGAAACATTACTACCGCTGATACACCATGATTTAGAAGAGTCTATACGAATTGCGGAAGGTGCTCTTAAGGCATTTGCAAATAAATACCAGCAGTATTGGCTGACTGGTATGCGGGCGAAATTAGGCTTATTTACAGAAGAAGCTGACGACCTTGCCTTAGTAGAAGAGCTGCTAGGCTGTATGAAGAGATATCGCATGGACTATACCAATACTTTTCGCGACTTGTCTTCAAGCTTGAACGCAAATGCGCCTAAAGCAGCTCAAGGAAATATAGATACGCCTGATTTCATCACATGGCAACATCAATGGGGTAAACGACTATCAAGTCAGACTGAAACTTTAGATGATGCGATAGCTTTGATGTTAAAGACCAATCCTGCTGTGATTCCACGCAATCATCAGGTAGAGGCTGCGTTAAGCGCAGCAGAATCAGGTGATTTTACCGTGCTAGAAAAGCTACTTGAAGTACTATCGCAGCCGTTCAAAGACGATGCTAACTACATAAGCTATCGCACGCCACCAATACCAACGGCAATACCATACAAAACATTCTGCGGAACTTAGTAGAAATACTCAACTTGTGACAATAACTTGCCCTCAATCATTTGAGAGCAAGCGCTGCACTGGTATGAAGTTGCTTTAAGAATTAGCTATAATGCTTCTTTTCAAAAAAACTCACTATCTAAAGCAGTAATGTAAAAACCTTAGGAAGAAAATGACCGCAACAACCAATATTGCACTAAAAGTACCATTCAATGAGAAAGACCAAGCTAAATCGCTAGGCGCACGTTGGAATGCAGAATCAAAACACTGGTATGTACCACAAGGCATTGACGCAATACCATTTGAAAAATGGTTCACAAATGCCCCTACTTCTACCCCTGCTCAATCTGCATCTAAACCCACCACTGCAAAAACAGATAAAGCCACACCAAATCAGTCTTTTGACGATGACATAGATGCGATTAACGCAAGATTACGTGATGCTTATGAATCACATGAAGGTGATGCATTCTAACCATCCATGTCTCGCCGCCCACATCACAACGTTTATGTTATTGAGTTATCTAAAGACGTGCTGTTTGAGGCAAAATTCATCAAATGTAACCCCAACTACATCAGCGGGAAACCATGCGTTTACGTTGGCATGACAGGCTTAGATCCTGATATACGTTTTGATAAACATAAAGCTGGTATTCAATATAACCGATATGCACAACAATATGGCTTACGTTTATTGCATGATTTGTACGAAGGTTTTAATCCGATGACTTATGATGAAGCAGCCAGTATGGAAGTTGAGATTGGCATCGATTTACGCAGTGCTGGTTTTGGTGTTTGGCAGGCTTAACGTGAAAGCATCTAACGGGCTACTTAGTAAGCTATAGCTCCAATATAGCCATTATCTAGAGCTAAGCTATAAACACGCATACCCTTGAGCTTTTCATCTCTAGCTGCGCTCCACTCTATTAAAGCTTCACCTTTCGCTTTCAGGCTAGCTTCAAACTTCGTCCAAGCCATTGCAAAAGTTTCTTTATGATTTTCTATTGGCTCTCTAAGAATACGTTCCGCAACGTTTACGCCCAAATACTCAATGGCTAGCGTTCGTAATTCTGCATCATCAGGGACGCTATTGATCACCATTAAATCGATACCAACAGAGCCACGCATATTGATTGCGACGAGTGATAGTCCAACTTCATGGCTAATAGAAAGCCCAATATTGCGATGCGTATTTAATAACTTAACGGCTTGACCTGCTACAGAAAGCAATTCAATTTCACTGACAGCACAATCAAGCAATTCAGCCAATACCTCTTGAATGGCGGCCCTCACAAGCTGCTTAGCTTCTGCGCGTTGCATGGTTGGAGATGTTTGTAATGCAAGAACAAGCAAACCATTCTCTAAAATTAACTTGCATGCATCGTTCGGCCACTCATATATAGTAAGCCTCTGCTGAATCATTTATGACCTATCTGGAATCGCTGGACAGCCCCACCAACGCGAATTAGCAGGAATGCTTTCACCTTTCATCACCAATGTAAGTGGTCCTAATTTGACGTTATCTGCCACGTTGGCACTGTAAAGCACTGTACTGCGCGCACCGATAGTTACTCGTTTACCGATATTAACATGGTCAACTTTCATAATGCGGTCTTCAAAAAGGTGAGTTTGCGGGCAAACCAGTGCATTAAGTTCGCTGTACTCACCTATCGTTACGCAGTCAAATTCGGTCAGATCAGTGGTATCTAAATACACGCCTCGCCCAATATGACATCCTAACAAGTTAAATGCCACTGGTAACCACGGAGAACCGCGTAAGTAGCGCATAAAATTAGGCACTACAAGACCTTCATAAAGGTTAGTGATGCCTTCTGACGTCCATACAAATGGCGTCCACATTGGCTGAGAGCGCTTGTCGTAACGAAAAATCAGTACCCATTTAAGGATTGCAATAAAAACAAAGCCGCCTAAGCCATACAACAAGCCAGCTGCAATCAAGTGTAAAGCCACTACCCACCATTGTCCTGCAGAAGCATAAGGCATGGCATTGAGCACCACGGTATAACCAACAGCAATCACCACGGCGTGTGGTGTCACAATACGGTAAGCCTCCACTAATGCACGCCCTACTCTACGTAGCATTGAAGGGCGGAATGTCAGCGACTCAGGGTACATTCCAATGGTTTCTTCCCGCGCAGATAGATTAATGGCTGGTGAACCTAGCCACGTGTCGCCTTTGCTCATCACTTCATTGCTAGGTGCGCGTGAATGAACGCCTATTAAGACATTTTCAGGAATGACAGTACCATCAGGAATGTAAGCACCATTACCAACAAAGCTGCGTTTAGAAATGACGGTTGGTTGGGTTTGCATCCAGCCACCTTGTATAGACTCATCACCTAACATCACACCATCGGCGATAAATGATTCATCTCCCAACGTCAGTAAATCTGGCACAACGCCTTGCGCTGTGGAGATTTCAGCATCGCGCCCTACTTTTGCACCCAATAATCGGTACCAAAATGGCGCATAAACGGTAGCGTAAACGCCATGCAGAATATTTAAGCTCGACTCCTGAATTTGATTAACCAACCAACGGCGGCAATACACATTGCTATGCACTGGCCAGCGACCTGCTTTTAAGCGCATCAAAACTGCCCAGCGTAATGCTGCAGAGATCAAAGCTGTACAGACAATTAGCACAGCAATAGCGGGAAATGCTAAGAAGAAATATTTAACTAATTGAAATAAAGTACTGCCATGCTCAAGCCATGGATAACTTTCATCCATTCGATCGACCAACATCATACTTGGGAAAATCGGTATGAAAAACAGCACGGCTGTAACTAGTACACCAAATATAAAAAATACAGTTTCTGAAAATAGGCGGACTTTTGAAACTTCAGGACGTGGCACATGCAAACTTGCATCAAAAGCGTCCATATCTTTTGCAGGTGAGCCACCCCAAATACGCTTCGCTGGCACATGCATACCGTCACTCAGTGCAGAAAGCCCTTCAACACGACCGTACTCTCCTACACTGGTATTGCCTTCCAATACCGCATATGAATCAACGCAGGCTTCATTAGCGATGAAAATTTTACCTAAGATTAGCTCGCCATGCTCTACTCTGGCATTTTCTAAATTGACCGCATTGCCAATACTTACACCATCGGCAATTTCTAACAAATCATGAGCGCGTAACGAAACTGAACTAATATTAACCTCACGGCCAACTTTTGCGCCAAGCGCACGCAGCCACCATACGTATAGCGAAGAGCCGCCTAACATATATAAAGGTGCGCCTTCAATTAAGCGATCAGACAGCCACCAGCGGAAATATGTAACGCCCCACAACGGGTAGCGCCCCGCTTTAAGTTTACCTGCAACCAGCCATTTACCAAGGATTGCAACGACAAAACTAAGCACTGTGACCAGAAGAAATACACCTATTGAAGCTGCGATAGCCTTTGCAATTGAATCACCCGGATCACCAGTAAAGAAGTGATAAGTAAAAAATGAGGCCAACCACTGTGACATACGCAGTAACACCAACATTGGCACCATCACAGCTTGCGCCGCACCACATAACCATCGTTTAGTCGCTGATGGTGGCACCCAAGTAGACTCTACAACAGGTAAATTAGCAGGTGTTTCATTTAAAATTTCGGCGATACGCCCAATTTGGCGATGTTGATAAATATCACGCACAGTAAAACTAGAAAACGTTTCATTAGCGCGTATTGCAGAAGCTAACCGAGCAGCCAATAGCGAGTGACCGCCTAAATCGGTAAAAAAATCTGCTTCACGACGTATCGATTGACCAGGGAAAAGTCTATTAAGCGCTGTAAACAAAACTTCTTCAGCTTGGTTTTCTGAACTATCTGAATCACCGTTTTCATCTACCGACACGCTTAGAGGTAAAGTTCGCAAGGCTTTGCGATCAATCTTGCCCGAAGTGAGACGTGGCATTTCTGCAAGCGTAATAAAGTAGGCTGGCACCATGTAAGGCGGTAAGGTTTCAGCCAAAGCTGCGCGTAATTGAGGTGTTGCAATATCCCCGCCATTTTCGCTCACGACATAAGCAACTAAACGCTCCATACCATCATCTTGTCGTAATATGACCGCAGCTGTTCCTATATTATCTTGCGCGCAAAGCGCGGCTTCAATCTCGCCTAGTTCAACGCGAAAACCTCTAATTTTGACTTGATCATCCGTTCTGCCTAAACATTGGACTCGACCAGCTTCATCAATTCTTGCGAGATCGCCCGTACGATAAAGTCGTTGGTCATGCTGTCCGGTTGCAAATGGGTTGTTTAGAAACTTCTCGGCAGTAAGGTCTGGTCGTCCAAGATAACCAATCGCTACACCTGGCCCACTGATACACAACTCACCAGTTTCGCCGCGATCAAGTAGACGCAAGCTAGCCGATGGATCAGGATCAACCACGAGCAATATGTAGTTAGGAAGTGGCAAACCAATAGTCACCGCTTCATTAGCGTGCAATTGAGCCAATGAAGCAGATACCGTCGCTTCTGTTGGCCCATAAGTATTAAACATTTTACGTTCGGGAGTAGCCCATTTATTGGCCAAAGATTCAGGACAAGCTTCCCCACCGAGGTTAACAATACGTAGATTGGGCAACTCGCGATTAAACAATGCTAGTAAAGTTGGCACCGCATGCAGTACCGTCACTTTTTGCTCAAATAAAGCTTGTGGTAATGCATCTGCATCAGTCGCTAATTCTTTTGGTGCAATCCATAGCGTGGCGCCCACTAGGTAGCTAATCCAGATCTCTTCAAAAGACATATCGAATGCCACTGAGAAACCTTGATAAACAAGGTCTGAGGCAGTAACGACTAGTCGACTGTTTTCGCTACGCAAGAAATGACAGATTGAGCCTTGATTTACCAGAATGCCTTTAGGCTTTCCTGTTGAGCCAGAAGTGTAAATCACATAAGCAGGATGCTCTGGTAAGGCGCCAATACGTCTATTTAATGTGTTCTTAGCTGGAGAAAGTAAACGCTCAGCATCCCATGTCGTGGTGGGTAAACTGCCTAACTGCTTGATAAACGTAATAGAACTAATTAGACCAAAAGCATTTGCATCACTCAAACAAACTGCTACTCGCTCTGCTGGCGTATCTGCATCAAAGGGTAACCAAGCAGCGCCCGTTTTAGCAATAGCCAACTGCATCACCAGCAACTCTATGCCGCGTGGCAGCCAAAGACCAATAATCTGCCCAGGACTAACACCACGGTCAATCAAATGTGAAGCTACAAGATCCGCCTTATTATTCAGTTCAGAATAGCTAAGCTTACGTTCACCAAAGATTAAAGCAATTTGATTAGGTAAACGCGCCGCGGTAGCTTCAAAAATATCAGCAAGTACCTCAGTAATGATTAGTTCAGATTGATTTTGGCCGAATAAAATACTGGGCACAGGGTGTTGACCACTGGTGGTGTTCATAATAATGCTGGAGCTCATAGAAACAAGTTTAATTGAATTAAGCTTGCGAGATTTGTTGTGCGATGTATGCCAACGCTTCATCGACTTGATCGATTAGTATTAGACATAAATCACCTTTTTCTAGGCGTGACAATACCGCGTCAATGGCTACAAACTCTCCGCGTATCTCATCTACCTTTTTAGTACGCTTGGCGTTTGCCAAACCACTTCTTAATAGCGCAAGTACCTCACCGTCTGCTCGACCACGTTGACATTGATCTTCATACAAAATCACCTCGTCAAAAGCATCACCTAAAATTTCTGATTGACGGCTGATATCAATATCTCTGCGATCGCCAGCACCACTAATCACCACCATGCGTTTTTTGGCTGGGATATTTTCAATGGCACTCACAAGCGCAACAATAGCATCAGGATTATGTCCGTAATCAGCAATCACACTGGCACCGCGATACTCAAAAAAGTTAAAGCGGCCAGGGGCAGTTTGTGCATCATTCACAAAAGTTGATACGCCTTGCAGAATAACATCCCATTCAATGTTTAACGCCCATACAGACGCGATTGCAGCCATGGCATTCTCAACTTGAAAGCCTATCATACCGTTTCGAGTAACAGGAATCTTCGCTAAATCAATACGATGTTCATTGTGCTGTTGTGCGGCAACAATCTGTCCATCTTCAACATAAACCACTCTATGCCCATGAGCACGATGGGTAGCAATGACTGGTAACTCTCCGTTTTGCGCAAAGAAAGTGACGGCTCCGGGGCATGCTGCAGCCATATTAACGGTCATTGGATCTGCCGCATTCAAAACCGCCATGCCATCAGGGGCAACGTTTTGCACAACAACTCTTTTAACTACTGCTAAATCTTCCACAGTAGTGATATAACTTAGCCCCAAATGATCGCCCATGCCAATATTTGTGACTACCGCAACATTGCAGCGATCAAAGGCTAAACCTTCACGTAACACGCCGCCTCTTGCGGTTTCTAGCACAGCAGCATCAACATCAGGGTGCATCAACACATTTCGTGCACTTTTTGGGCCACTACAATCACCAGTATCAATACGACGACCTTCGATATAAACACCGTCTGAGTTGGTCATGCCGACTCTTAAGCCTTTGCAGGTCAAGATGTGAGAAATTAAACGTACCGTTGTGGTTTTGCCATTAGTACCTGCGACAGTAACAAGCGGAATCCTGCCATCATCGCCAACAGCAAACATCGTAGATAGAATGGCTCCGCCAACTTTGCGGCTTTTGCCGTAAGAAGGCTCCAAATGCATGCGCAACCCTGGCGCGGCATTTACTTCTACAATGCCACCACCTTGTATCTCAAGCGGGTGTAATACGCTGTCGCACATCACGTCTACACCGCAAATATCTAAACCTATCATTTGTGCAGCAGCCACAGCTGTTGCCGCTAATTCTGGGTGCACATCGTCAGTCACATCAGTTGCTGAGCCACCGGTGCTCAAATTAGCATTACTGCGCATCACCACGCGCTGTCCTTTGCTGGGAACTGAATCTACATTTAAGTTCTGCTCGGCTAAAGTGCCTAACGCGATGTCATCTATACGAATTTTAGTGAGTGAAGTCGCATGGCCAGAACCGCGACGCGGGTCACTATTAACCTGCTCAACCAATGCACGAACAGAGCGCACACCATCACCCAGTACAATCGGTGGGTCTCGTCTTGCTGCTGCAACCATTTGATTACCAACAACCAACAATCGGAAGTCGCTGCCTGTAATAAAACGTTCAACCAATACTTCTGAACTAATTTTAGATGCAGCAATAAAAGCGTCATTAAGCTGTTCACGTGTGGCAATATTCACCGTCACACCCTTGCCCTGATTTCCATCTTTTGGCTTAACAACAACAGGTCCCGCAATTTCAAGCATGGCGGCCCATGCTTCTTCTATGGTAGAAACTTCTCGTCCAAATGGCACGGCAACGCCAGCCGCATCGAGTAATTTTTTTGTTAAATGTTTATCTTGCGCAATCGCTTCGGCAATCGCACTACTACAATCAGTTTCTGCAGCTTGAATGCGGCGCTGACGACTACCCCAGCCAAGCTGCACTAAGCTACCTGCGGTTAATCGTCGATAAGGGATTCCTCTAGATATTGCGGCTTGTATAATAGAACCCGTACTCGGTCCTAATCGCACATCTTCATCCAGCTCTTTCAACTCTATAAGTGCTGCATTCAAATCAAATGGCGTGTCTGCCACTGCCGCTTGGCAGAGATTTTCCGCCAACTCAAGTGCCCTTCGACCAACTTCTTCTTCGCTATATTCAAATACGACTTGAAATACACCAGGCTCAGGTGTTGCAGTTGTGCGACTAAAGGTCACTAAGCTTCCCGATTGGGCTTGCAATGCCAAAGCTATGAGTTCTAGCACATGCGCCATCGTTATAGCTTCAGTATGACCTCCAAGCTGCAACATACCAATCTCAGGAAAACGCTCACGAAGCCGCACTTCAAAACCACTGATATTGGCAATACAACACTCCAGCTCGTCACAGGTCACAACCGCTTCAATAGACGTATGTCGGCTCCATAAATTAGGGCCGCGAAGTGCTCGAACACGATTGACTTGCATTAAACAGTTTTCCTTCTTGTTTTGATTCTATTATGTTGATTGTTATTGTATTAGTTTAAAGTTAAGCAATATTGGCACGTTTAGGTATGAATGTTTTAATACCAGTAATAATCAGATCAAGCGAAATTCCAAGCGCCCATGCAGCGCCTACAGCAGCTAAGAAGCTTGTAATCTCGATTGTCTCAGATTGATTATTCAACGCAGGAATAGCCGCCAAGCTCACCAAAGGTGTTTTGGCTTTTCCATTGGCTAACACAATGTATCCATCATGCAATATTACTGCCCGCCCAGCGTTGGCTAAATGCTCACTCACAATCTCTAATCCTGCATCTTGGGCAAAAAATATCACTTCGCCATCACATAATTCAGCCATCATTGCCACTAATGGGTCTTCAGCATTCAACACAGCCGCGCCGTTATCCAGCACTACGTCTACTTGTGTGCGCATAACATTGTAAACCTGCTCAATTGTTTCAATATAATATTCACCGAAGTGTTTATCCGGCTCTATATTGGTGATGACGCCCACTTGGCAACGGTCATAGCCCAAGCCTTCACCTAAAATAGTAGAAGCACTATTCTCAATTACTGCTGCTTGCACTTTGCGATTCATTAGTAATTTTTGGGCAGCCGCCCAATTGGCGCAATCTTTTTTATCTAACTGACCCTCATCTACATATAAACCATCTGCGCAAGCTAGGCCAGTATGTAAGCCGCTAAGCTGAATTAAACTGGCCACAATTTGAGCAACTTGTGATTTTCCATGAGTTCCTGCGACGCCTACAAGCGGAATTCGGCCAGAGTCTTCACTGTTGAATAAACTCTCAACAATCGCCTTACCTACTGGGCGCGCCTCACCATGCGCTGGCTTAAGGTGCATCAATAAACCTGGTCCTGCATTCACTTCAACGATCGCAGCACCTTGCTCAGCTAGCGGACGAGAAATATCCTCCGCCACCATATCAATACCAGCAATATCAAGCCCAACAATACGCGCAGCTAGAGCGGCTATTGCGGCAACTTCCGGGTGAACCAAATCTGTTACGTCAATAGCCACATTGCCATTACGTTGTACGATAATAGAGGTGTTTTTCGGTAATACTGAACCAGGCGTATAACCTTGTCGTTTAATTTCAAAAATGACTGATGGCGTTTCATCAATCAGTAGCGGCTCCAACGGAAACTCTTCAGCCTCGCCTCTTCTAGGGTCTGTATTGACTTGCAGATCGATTAACTGGCGAATGGTAGACACGCCATCGCCAATCACTGAAACAGATTCACCACGCGCTGCAGCAGCTAATTTTCCGCCCACAATTAATAGACGATGCTCGTTACCTCGTATAAAGCGCTCAACAATAACCTCGCTACCCTCTTCGTCAGCAAGTTTAAATGCAGCTTCAACGTCAACCTGCGTCATCAGTTCGGTAGAAACTCCACGCCCATGGTTACCATCACTTGGTTTTACGACAACGGGTAAACCAATATCTTCAGCCGCTTCCCAAGCATCTTCCTGACTTTCAACAATGCGACCCTCTGGCACTGGTACGCCACAATTTTGTAATAGCTGCTTGGTTAAATCTTTGTCACGTGAAATGCCTTCAGCAATCGCACTGGTCATATCTGTTTCAGCAGTCCAAACACGGTGCTGAGCAGCGCCATAACCAAGCTGCACCAAATTACCTTCAGTCAAGCGGATAGATGGAATACGTAACTCTGTAGCAGCATCTACAATGCAAGCGGTGCTGGGGCCTAAGCAATAGTCATCCACCAGTTCGCGCAACGTTGCAACGGTTGCTGCAACATCAAATGGTCGATTTTCT
>JANLZY010000178.1:0-4057 GCA_031359365.1 Methylotenera sp.
GTTTCTTTTATTGGCAAGTCGTTAATACTGGCGTAGCGTAACTCCATTAAACCATTGGCATCAAATTGCCAGTTTTCGTTGCCGTATGAGCGAAACCAATCACCGGCATCATCATGCCACTCGTAAGCAAAGCGCACAGCAATCCGGTTCCCATCGAAAGCCCAAAGCTCTTTAATCAGCCTGTAATCATGTTCTTTTGCCCATTTTCGGGTTAAAAACTCGACGATTTCAGTACGCCCTTTCGGAAACTCAGCACGGTTACGCCATTGCGAATCTACGGTATAGACCATTGATACACGTTGTGGATCACGGCTATTCCAGCCATCTTCCGCTATGCGCACTTTTTGAATGGCGGTTTCACGGGTGTATGGAGGGATTGGTGGACGAGTTTCTATAGTCATTTATGGCTCCTTAATTCTGATAAAACTTCCTTAATGCTTAAATAACAACTCAACGCCTACTCGTCATTCCAGCGTACGCTGGAATCCAGTGACTTTAACTACGCTGGATACCAACTTTCGTCGGCATGACGAAGTGGAGAGAATGTTCTTATACAGTCATTACTGCTCCCCTAAGAAACCACCACTCTGATGTGCCCATAGGCTTGCATACAGACCGCCTTGCTTGAGCAGCACTTGATGATTGCCCTCTTCAACTATTTTGCCTTCATCTAAAACGATGAGCCTATCCATCGCCGCAATGGTAGATAGACGATGCGCAATCGCCACGACCGTTTTACCTTGCATCAAACTATATAGGCTGGCTTGAATCGCTTGCTCGACTTCTGAATCCAAGGCACTGGTGGCTTCGTCTAACAATAAAATCGGCGCATCTTTTAGCATGACTCGTGCAATGGCAATACGCTGACGTTGCCCACCAGAGAGTTTCACTCCACGCTCGCCAACATGCGCATCATAAGCCGTGCGACCTTTTGAATCTTGTAGCGATAAAATAAAATCATGCGCTTCAGCACGTTTGGCTGCGCTAATCATCTCGGCTTCTGTAGCATCGGGGCGGCCGTATAAAATATTGTCGCGTACACTTCTATGCAAAAGTGACGTATCTTGCGTGACCATACCGATGTTCTCACGCAGACTATTTTGAGTGACACGATTCACATTTTGGCCATCAATCAATATATTGCCGCTTTCCACCTCATAAAAACGCAATAGCAAATTAACAATGGTAGATTTACCTGCGCCAGAACGACCGACTAGCCCTACCTTTTCGCCTGGTTTGATGTTTAAGTTAAGGTTTTTAAGCACAACTTTGCTACCACCATAGCTAAAATCCACTGAGTCGAACTTAATTTCGCCATGCTTAACTTGTATCGGTTTTGCATCAGCTGCATCGCTAATATTATTGTGCATCGTGAGCGTGTTCATGCCATCTTGCACTGTGCCGACTTGCTCATATAAAGACGTCATCTCCCACATTACCCAGTGCGAAATGCCGTTTAAACGCAGTGACATAGCGGTTGCAGCAGCTACGCCGCCTACTGAAACTTGGCCTTTGCTCCATAAATACAGCGCACTTAAACTGGTGGCAATAATCAATAACATATTCAATGCATGGTTGATGATTTCTACCATGCTCACCAGTTGCATTTGCGCATGCACGGTGCCTATAAATTCTTGCATAGCATCTTTTGCATAAGCGCCTTCGCGTCCTGCATGGCTAAACAACTTGACTGTGCTGATGTTGGTGTAGGCATCTGTAATACGCCCTGTCATTAAGCTACGTGCATCGGCTTGCATGCGCGATGTTTTGCTTAAACGTGGCACAAAATAACTTAAAGAAGCGACGTAAGCCACTAACCAAACTAAGAATGGAATGGCAATGAGCGAGTTAAAGTACGCCACTATGCCCACCATGCTGCCAAAGTACACAACAACATACACCATAATATCGGCCACAATAAACCACACGTCGCGCACGGCCAGCGCAGTTTGCATGACTTTTGCAGAAACACGGCCGGCAAACTCATCTTGGTAAAAACTCATGCTTTGATTCAACATTAAACGGTGGAAATTCCAACGCATGCGCATAGGAAAGTTAGCTGCCAATGTTTGATGCTTAAACATGGTCTGCATGACGATAAAGAACGTACTCAAGATTAATACAATGGCTAAAACGCCTAAATCTGTAGTGTAGTTTTGCCATAACAAATCTTTTGGTACGTTGCTTAGCCAATCGACAATTTTGCCCATCATGGCAAACAAAGCAGCCTCAAACGCGGCGATTAAGCCTGTAAAAATTGTCATGCCGAGCAAGTATGGACGTAAACCTTGCGTGCATTCCCATGCAAACGTCCAAAAGTTTTTAGATGGCGTGGTGATGAGTCTATCGGGGAAAGGTGAAGCTAGGTTTTGAAACCATTTCAACATGTGTGTTCAATTCAAGTAAATTTGTTTCATTCATCTAAATATCTGTTTAGATACTCTAACTAAAAAAGAGTAATGATAATTAAAAGCAGGTTTAGTTCTTAATAATAGTGCAAACTGCCTCAGTAGCAATACCTTCGCCACGGCCAGTAAAGCCTAGTTTCTCTGTAGTAGTAGCTTTCACATTAATTTGTGTCACGTCTACAGCACAATCTGCAGCGATATTGGCGCACATTTGTGCCGTGTGGGGGGATAACTTTGGCGCTTCGCAAATAACAGTCGCGTCAATATTATTCACCACAAAGCTTTTAACTTTTAATAAGGCAACGACATGGCGCAATAATTCCCGTGAATCTATGCCTTTAAACTTAATATCACTTGGTGGAAAGTGTTTACCGATATCGCCCAACCCTGCTGCGCCGAGCAAGGCATCGCATATTGCATGCAGCAAAACATCAGCGTCTGAATGTCCATCCAAGCCTTTTTCAAAAGGAATCTCTACCCCACCGATAATGCACTTTCTGCCAACCACTAGTTGATGCACATCAAACCCATGACCAATACGCATATTCATGTTCTCATCAATTCATATATTAAGACTATGTTCAAAACTAACCATCTAATAATGCTGTCAATACCACTAAATCTTGCGGATAAGTCACTTTAAGATTACGCAGTTCACCTGTCACCAATTTAGGTTTTAAACCCAAAGCCTCAATCGCCTCTGCCTCATCAGTTGGTGTGCCGTTAAAATCAGCAAGCGCTTTTTTTAGCGTGGCATAGCGAAACATTTGTGGTGTTTGCGCCTGCCATAAATCATTGCGCGGAATAGTGGCTGAAACCCGCTGATCATCACTGGCTCGCTTTAAGGTATCAGCCAAAGGCATTGCCAAGAGACCGCCTACCGCATCGTTTTCGAGTGTGCTTAAGAGTTGATTTAACAAAAGATTACTTAAACCTGGTCGCGCTGCATCATGTACTAAAATCCAATCCTCGTCCTCAACTTGGTTCTGAATGGCCTCTAAACCATTTAAAACCGTACCAGCGCGCGTATCTGCACCGCAATAATGCACTTGCAGCTTGCTACTGGAATGTAAATAAGTGCTACGCCAATGCACATCATCTTGGTTAATCAGAATATGTATTGAGCTGATTCTAATTGATTGATCAAACACTTTGATGATATGCTGAATTAACGGTTTTCCGTGTAAATTTAAATATTGCTTAGGCGTATCTGCCCCCATTCGGCTGCCATTGCCAGCCGCAGGAATAACTACATGAAAACGTGCCATATTTAAAGCTGAAATAGTTGAATCATCATGCCTAAATTTTAACATAGCGAACCCACGTTATACCGAAACAAATATTAGGTCAGGAGAAGAATGAGTCGAATGTTCAACAACAACGGACTTAAGGCACAAATTTTGCATAGCTATTATTAATAACACCAACTTTGAGCCAATTAAAAATGTTAATGAATGCAAAAACATCTGTCGACCACTCACTGCAACACATTAAAAATGATAGTAAATATAAAAAAAATCAAAAACCTGTAGCGCCTAATTTATCTGAAAAAATATTTTCGATTATCTCCTCCTCATACAGTATTAATAAACATATTGATTTCTACAACTGGCTACAAACTAATGTAGCTGAGGTTTTGCCGCATAATA
>JANLZY010000283.1:0-13931 GCA_031359365.1 Methylotenera sp.
TGCTTCAACTGGCTCAGACTTACCTTTACCAACTGAAGTAATGATTGAGGCGTTACAGGTAAGAAATTAATCTCTTGCTTAGCTCCTAACCGTCGTGTAGTTATTACAGGCGAAGCTTCTAAAGAAGTTGGTTGTAACTAAGTTTTATAAGATTTAACAAAAACCCCGCAACTGCGGGGTTTTTTATTGGCTATTCTTTTAGATTAGGTTCAAAACTTATATTTTAAATAGTTATAATATGTAGATGAAAAAACAAGTCGAGTTAATCATCGAGGCACGTTGGTTATGTCCAGTCGTACCCGAGAATGCACTTTTAGAATATCAATCCGTGGTGATTCAATCTGGAAAGATTATTGATATTTGTCCAATATCTTCAGCTTCAGAACTTTATCAGGCAAATGAGATTGTTCAGCTAACAGAACATGTACTTATTCCAGGCTTAATCAATCTACATACACATTCTGCCATGAGTTTGATGCGTGGTGTAGCTGATGATTTACCACTGATGACTTGGCTGAATGAGCATATTTGGCCTGCTGAGCAGACGGTATTGTCTGAGCGGTACGTGCAAGATGCGACTTTATTGGCTTGCGCTGAAATGTTAAGTGGCGGGATTACTTGTTTTAACGATATGTACTTTTACCCGCAAGCAACATCTATTGCGGCAAGCCAAGCAGGCATACGCGCAAATCTAGGCTTGGTAGTTTTAGAGTTTCCAACAGCATACGCGACTGATGCGGCTGATTACTTACAAAAGGGTTTTGATGCGCACGATAGTTGGCGCGGCAATCCATTGATTTCAACTTGCATCGCTCCGCACGCACCTTACACAGTCTCTAATCAAACTTTTGAAACTGTATTAACCTATGCCGAGCAATTGGGGCTAGGCATACACACGCATTTGCATGAGACGCGTGATGAAATTGCGCAATCTCAAACACAGTTTGGCTTAAGGCCATTACAGCGCTTGGCGCAATTAGGTTTGTTAGGCCCTAACTTTCTAGCGGCACATGGTGTGCATTTGTTAGATAGTGAAATAGACATGTTGGCTGAATTTGGTTGTCATATTGCGCATTGCCCAAGCTCGAATTTAAAACTTGCTAGCGGTATAGCGCCAATATCAAAGTTGTTAGCTAAAGGGGTGAATGTTGGGCTAGGGTCGGATGGTGCCGCAAGTAATAATCGATTAGATTTATTTGCGGAAATGCGTTTAAGTGCGCTGTTGGCAAAAGGGGTTAGTGAAGATGCAACAGTTATTCCAGCACATCAGGCGCTAGAGATGGCAACCATCAATGCCGCTAAAGCAATGGGCTTGGAAGATAAAATTGGTTCGATAGAAATTGGTAAGTTGGCAGATTTAACTGCGGTAAAATTGAGCGAGCCCATTATAAATCCATGTTATGACCCCATCTCACATTTGGTTTATACCTGCGGTCGTGAGCACGTGAGCCATACTTGGGTCGGAGGCGAGTTACGTTATAGCAACGGTCTTTATGCCAATATTGAACCATTAGAATTAAAAGAAATCATTAATACATGGCAACCAAAGCTACAACTGCATAAACATTAATACGCAAGTTTGCCGATTAAACTAATATGAATACAGGGATGAGCTAGAGATGAATATAGAGTCGACTCCAGCAACGAATACAGAAAAGCCAGTCAATGCAGATCATTTAGAGCTGCAAAAATTTGGTGAGCTTGCACATAAGTGGTGGGATAAAAATAGCGAGTTTAAGCCCCTACATGAACTTAATCCATTGCGTCTTGCTTGGATAGATGAATTAGCTGGCTTAAAAGGTAAGCGCATACTTGATGTGGGTTGCGGAGGTGGGATTTTGTCTGAATCTATGTATTTTAAAGGTGCCGAAGTTGTCGGTATAGATTTAGGTGAGAAGGCACTCAGTGTTGCAAAATTGCATCAGTTAGAAAGTGGTGCAAAAGTTGATTATCAATACATTGCAGTTGAGCGACTAGCGGCGCAGCAGCCTGCCAGTTTTGATGTGGTGACCTGCATGGAAATGCTGGAGCATGTACCTGATCCAGCATCAATCGTTGTGGCTTGTGCGCGACTAGTAAAACCAGGTGGGTCGGTATTTTTCTCGACGATTAATCGCAATCCTAAAGCTTATTTGTTTGCAGTGATCGGTGCAGAGTACCTGTTAAACTTGTTGCCTAAAGGTACGCATGATTATGCTAAATTTATTAAGCCTTCAGAGTTGTCTAGTTGGGCTAGGCAGGCAGATTTGGATGTTACCGCCATGCGCGGCATGAGTTATAACCCAATCACCCAGCACTACAGCTTAGGTGATGATGTTTCAGTCAATTACATGTTGCATACCATTAAATTAGCAGCATGAAGGCAGTTTTATTCGATTTAGACGGTACCTTAGTAGATACCGCCCATGACTTAGGTTTGGCCTTAAATATACAACTGACACGATATGGCAAGCCTGCACTTGCCCATGATGTTATTTGGCCTGTAGCTTCACATGGCTCTCGTGGGTTATTGGCATTAGGCTTTGGCATCACACCAGCAGATAAAGATTTTGAAGCTAAAAAGACTGAGTATTTGGATTTATACGAAACAGTCTTTACGAGTAAACCTATATTGTTGCCAGGTATTGCAGAGTTGCTTGATGAGTTGGACGCAAGAGGTGTTAAATGGGGTATCGTTACCAATAAACCTCGTCGATTCTCTGTAGATTTAACTAAAGCCGTCAATATGGGCAGTAAAAGCTTATATGAACGTTCAGCGTGCTTGGTGTGCGGCGATGATGCGTCGCAGCCTAAACCAGCGCCATACACTTTATTGATGGCATGCGAAGAAACAGCAACTAAGGCCAGTGATTGTATCTATGTTGGCGATGCTGAACGGGACGTGCAAGCAGGAAAGGCGGCAGGCATGAAAACAGTGGTGGCTTTGTTCGGCTACATTGCTGAAACGGATAGGCCGCTAGAATGGAGTGCCGATATTGTGATTAAAGAACCTATGGATTTACTGAGCTATTTAGACTAGATTTATTTGGAGCTCTATTAAACAACATTACGACGTTCCATCATTGCCTGTGCAAGCGTGCCACTGTCTACATACTCAATTTCACCACCCATAGGCATGCCGCGTGCGATGCGACTGGTTTTAATACCTCGTATTTTAAGTAGTTCACTGATGTAATGAGCAGTGGCTTCGCCTTCAACTGTGTAATTGGTGGCAAGAATGACCTCGTTCACTAGACCGTCTTGCGCACGTTTAATGAGTTTGTCTAAATGAATTTCTTTGGGACCTATGCCATCCAGCGGCGATAATCTGCCCATTAACACAAAGTACATGCCAGTATAGGCGTGTGTATTTTCCAGCATTAACAAGTCTGTAGGCATTTCTACCACACACAACAAATTCTTATCGCGATTATCAGCGGCACATAGTGGGCAAATGGGTTGCTCGCTAAAAGTGTTACACAACTTGCAGTGATCAACTACCTCTAAGGCTGTTTCTAAAGACGTTGCTAGGGCGCTGGCACCCTTTCTATCCCGTTGTAAGAGATAGTAAGCCATGCGCTGTGCAGACTTAGGCCCGACACCTGGTAAACAGCGTAAGCTATCAATCAACTGTTCGAGTGCTGGAGGGTTCTTCATTAATAGCTAATAAGTGTTGCGAATACAGGCATTAATATTAGAACGGCAATTTCATGCCTGCAGGCATATAGTTTGCCATGCGTGCTGATGAAGTCGCTTCTGCTTTAGCCGTTGCATCTTTTAATGCAATCACGAGCAAGTCTTCTAAAGTTTCTTTGTCATCCATCACGCTATCATCCAAAGTCACGCGTTTCACTTCGTTTTTACAGGTCATTAGTACTTTAACTAAACCGTTCGCAGCAACGCCTTCAACGTCGACATTAGCTAGCTCTTCTTGTGCCTTTTGCATATTTGCTTGCATTTGCTGGGCTTGCTTCATTAAATTGCCCATGCCACCTTTCATCATTTTGATCTCCTTAAGTTAGTTTATATTGCTAATAAAATTTATAGTTTTTAGATTGGTTTAATTGAATTTTGAATGATGGTTGCGCCAAACTCATTGATTAAAGCCTGCACAAACCCATCTTGTTCAATTGAACTTTCAGCACCAGCTTGCGCAACCGCTTTCTCTTGAGCTACTTCTTTTGCTGGCGTATTCACACTGCCTTCTACACTAAATTCTAGGCGTATTTTTCTGCCGAAATGTTGCTGTAAAGCCGCGCTTAACTTGTCCTGATACATGGGGCTGAGTAAGCCTTTGTCCTTATCTTGCACGGCAAAACGCATGGTATTTTCATCATAACTGAGTAAGGCGCTGTTGAGTGCTAAGTTACGTGCTAAGCCAAGTTTTAGCTGGTCTAATAAGCCGCGCCAATTACCATTGAATGGGGTGTGAGTAATATTTTCAAAACTTTGCGTCTCTGCATTCTCATCGCTAGATTCAGCGGCTGGCTGGCTGGCTGGAATATTCAGTTGACTGCGAGTCGGCTCAGCACTCTGCGCAACTTGATGTTCTGTAGCAGTCTCAGTTGGCAGAGTTACAGTTTTTACTTCAGTGGTAGGTGCACTTATATTGACGGTAGTTGCACTTACTATATTTGCATTAGCGACAGCTAGTGTTTTGCTCAGCGTTTTTTTTAGATCACTTTCACTTGGCGTAAAAGCCAGCATGCGCAGCAAGCTCATGGTGAAGCCAGCAAATTCATCGGGTGCTAAGCTAATATCACGACGGCCTAGTAAAGCGATTTGATAATACAGCTGCAATGTTTCTGGTGATATGCGTTGTGCTAAATCTAGTAGGAGGTGACGTTCAGGTAAGTCGTCTGCAATGCTATCCGGCACGGTTTGGGCGACTGCAATTTGATGAAGTAATTGCGCTAAATCATTTAAAGCCACTTCAAACGACAAGCTGCGCTCTTCCATAGACTTGGCCTGTGCAATAATGCTGGCGCCATCGTTGGCTAATAATGAATTGATGAGTTGGTATAAATAGCTTTGGTCGATTGCACCCAACATGGCGCGTACTTCAGATTCATTAACTGTTTGGCCGCCATAGGCAATCGCTTGATCAGTCAGAGACAAGGCGTCGCGCATACTACCTGCTGCGGCGCGTGCGATGAGATGAAGTGCCGTTGGTTCAAAGGGGATGTTTTCTTGCCCAAGAATATTCTGTAAATGCTCAATAATTGACGTACCAGCCATTTGACGCAAATTAAACTGCAAACAGCGTGACAGCACGGTGACGGGTACTTTTTGCGGGTCAGTAGTCGCAAGAATGAATTTAACGTGTGCTGGTGGCTCTTCCAGCGTTTTAAGCATGGCATTAAACGCACTTTTTGACAGCATATGTACTTCATCGATGATGTACACTTTGAATCGACCAGACGTAGGCGCATATTGAGCGTTATCAAGCAGGTCGCGCATCGCATCCACTTGCGTATTGCTGGCAGCATCTACTTCTATCAGGTCTACAAATCGGCCTCTATCAATTTCTGTACAGGCGTCACAAACACCGCAAGGTTGAGCAGTAATGCCTTTTTCACAATTGAGTGATTTGGCCAAGATACGCGCAACTGTGGTTTTGCCGACTCCGCGTGTGCCAGTAAATAAGTAAGCGTGATGTAAGCGGTTTTGTTCAAGTGCGTTGGTAAGCGCACGCACTACGTGGTCTTGCCCGACTAAGGTTTCAAATGATTTCGGACGCCATTTACGGGCTAAAACTTGATAAGACATAGGCTCAACTTTAGCTGAAAATTTAGATTACGCAATGTAATTCACATGTAGCAACAATTAGGTTGGCCAAAAATCTAGGTTGCCCAAAAATAAAGAGGCGAGCCCTTACCCCGGCACTTGCTTAATAGTTGTGGCTGCTTGCTTCCGCACCTGACCAGATTGGCTACTTCACAATGCGGGGAGGCCCGCCAAATGCAATTTTACAATACTTTGACGCATAAACCGCAAAGCTTAGGAGAATATTTTTCCAAAATAGACAGATAAAAGCATTCTTGAATTTGCCTTTGATTTTTTTCATAAGTGGGAAAATGCTAGACATATCATTTTTGGACTGTAATCAATTGACTTTCATTCAATTTATTTAGAGGGAAGTTTTTTAATTAATTAAGCCATGTCTAACCCAAGTAAATCAAGCAAGCCTGCACTCGTAGCGCTAGATATAGCGCGTGAAACTTTTAAACAAATGGCATTGCGGCGCGTAGTCCCTTCGCCAGATAACTATTTGCTTATCTATAATGAGATAGCAGGGATTACAGTCAAAGAAACTGCTGAATCAGCCATTAGAAAAGCACTTAAACAACTGCCTAATGAAACAACAGAGCAAAGTAAATGGATTAATCGCTGGGATAAATTATTAAAGCAGGAAAACTGGGCTGACTTGCCTACGTTGTTGAACGATAGTATGGATGCGAATGTTGTGCTAGCCAAACAGTGGCCGGATGCGATTCGCGAGCTCATCCAAAATTGGGATGCTAAGCAAGTGGGGCTGGATGTTACAAGAAAAAAAGAAGCACTAGAAAAAGTACTGATTAACTTTGGTAGCGATCCACTTTTAGCGCAAAAATTGCAAGCACTCGCCAATAGTTGGAAAACTTATGGCGTTTCAGATACAACCGCTTCTAAAGCAATTGAAGTTATCGAACAAACTGAAGGAAAGTCGCTTAATTTGGGTGATGCAGTTTTAAGTGACTCGACTTTGGAAAACCAAGTTTTAGTCGCTCCAGCATTAAATACGTCAAGTTTGAAATTACCAGAAACCATAAATCCTGGCTATGAACCAGATCAGTTCCAAGAAACATTTCGCGCATTGCAAGACATGTTAAAACAATCACTCAATCACGGTTTGATACCTAGATTGGATGGCTATCCAGAATTAAAGGAAGAGGCCCAGCAGATATTTGCGTTGTCTGAAAAAGCGCGTAAGTTAAAGGATTGGCAGGCGGTTGTTAAGCAATTTAGATCGCTGCTAGTAAGAGTGGAGTTAATTGGCGCGAATGAAGAGGGTATTAAGCAGGATTTATTGTGTTTGCTTAAATTGTTGATTGATAACATTGGTGAGTTAGTCGCAGATGATCAATGGATTCGCGGGCAGGTGACTTCTGTGCAAACTATCATCTCCGGTACGCTAGATAGAGCGCTAATAGTCGATGCAGAGAGAAGCCTGAAAGAAGTCATTTTCAAACAGGGCATGCTTAAGCATAGCTTAGCCGATGCTAAAAATGCATTCAAAAGTATGATTGCTACTTTTGTTGACCGCCTAAGCCATATGACTAACTCGACCGATACCTATCAAAATAAAGTAGGGCAGTATGCTGATAAATTAGCTGAAACTGAGGACATCGCGCAAATTAATATCTTGTTGGAAGGTTTAATGAAAGATACGCATACGATGCAAACCGATATTGTGCGCTCTCGTGACTCTATGATGCAGCAGACTGCAGAGGTTGAGGTCGCGCAGCAGAAAATACAGCAGTTGCAAGCTGAATTATCTCAACTAAGTGAAAAAGTGTCGATAGATCAGTTGACTGGCGTGCTTAATCGCCGTGGTTTAGACGAGGCGATGCTGAGGGAAATATCACGTGCGCAACGTGGTGCTAGCTCACTGTGCGTGGCATTGCTAGATATTGATAACTTTAAACATTTTAATGATAACTATGGGCACCACGTAGGCGATACCGCCTTGCAGCACTTAGCCAAAGTGATACAAGAAACCTTACGACCAACCGATATTGCAGCGAGATTTGGTGGAGAAGAGTTCGTCATATTATTGCCAGATACTAGTATTGATGCGGCTATTGAGACTATATCAAGACTGCAGCGTGCGCTCACCAAACAGTTCTTTTTAGGTAATAACGAGAGATTGTTAATCACTTTTAGTGCAGGTGTTGCCTTGTTTAGGCAAACTGAAGAGCAAGCTGCCGTTTTGAATAGAGCTGACCAAGCGATGTATCTTGCTAAAAAATCGGGTAAAAATCGTGTGATGACTGAAGTTGATTTAGAAATGGCTAGAAAAAATTAGCGGCCTCACGCATGCTAATTGAATTTATCTTTAAGTCGAGTTAGAAGAAGATGAGTTAGAAGTTGAATTAGACCGCTGAGTTGAAGCTTTACCGGTGTTAAATTTTTATTTAATAATTTTGTACATAATTCTAAATTTGAATTACGATGAGTGTTAGTTGATAATGTTTTTAAATTGTAGATTCACACTTAATAAAAGGTAGCTAATTTGTCTCAATTGCCAGATACCTCTTTACTGTTAGATGCTCTTTTATTGGGAGTGACAGATGAGGTGTACGTTCTTAATGTAGCTTCTATGAAGCTCGTTTATGTGAGTGAGGGTGTAATAAAAGATACAGGTTACGACTTAGAAGGATTGAAAGAATATAGCCTAGAAAGCCTATTAGGCGTCAGTGAAAAAACATTAAAAAGTCACGCGGAAAGCCACCGTCACCACTCGTATTTCGTGGAGTTGTTGCAAGAGCAGACGCCTATTATCGGCAATATTAAGCATAACAAATTGCGACTCATGGTGTTAGAGTCGGCAAAGAGAGTATTTATATTAATCGTTAAAAATGATGCTACTGAAACGGCTACTGGTCAGCGTGATGGAGAGTCAGGTACTAAGAAAACTCTAAGTGAAAATGAAACCCGCTCGCAAACTATGGTTGCTAATACACCAGGGTTGGTTTTTCAATTTCAGCTGGATAGTAATGGTGAAATGAAATTCATCCATCTTACTGATGGCTGCAAAGCCTTACTAGGCTTAAATGCGGAAGATTTAAAAGAAGACTCCAGTTTGCTATATTCCATGATGAATGCGAGAGATCGTGGTGCGCTTCGTAAACGGCTTGAGCAATCAACCACCAATCTTAGTTTAATGAATTGGGAGGGTAAAGTTTGGATTGATGGTTGGCAAGATAATAAATGGCTTGATTTGCGCGCTGTTCCTAGAGTATTGAGCAATGGCGTGGTGCAATGGGAAGGCATCATGACCAACATCACGCAAAGCAAAAATGCTAAACATGAAATTGAAAAATCGCGACGTGAGCTTGTTGAGTTAACCGCGCATATACACAAAATTAAAGAGCAAGAGCGGAGCGCCATCGCGCGTGAGATTCATGATGATCTTGGTGGTAATCTAACGGCCATTAAAATGGGGCTGTCTTCAATTATTAACAAACTCGCCAAAGGTCAGGACGTTACTATTGAGCAAGCACAAGGTTTAGAGTCTATTTTGGATAGTACTTTTGAAGCGGTACATAGAATCTCTAGTGATTTAAGGCCAAATGTTTTAGATTTAGGTATTGTTGCCGCGCTGGAATGGCAAGCCAAGGAGTTTGAAAAACAATTATGTATTACATGTAAATTTACTTGTAATCAGGCAGAAATCCCTGTTTCCACAGACCAAGGCATCACCTTATTTAGAATTTTTCAGGAGTCAATGTCTAATATTGCAAAACACGCCAACGCCAGCCATGTGAGTGTTGATTTGAGCGCCTTTGCGCACGACATCATTTTGACGATTGGTGATAACGGCGTGGGTATTAAATCTAGCGACACCTTGAAATCCAACTCATTTGGATTGCGTGGTATGCGTGAGCGCGTGACTGCCTTGAACGGAACATTTGCCGTGCAGCAGTCCAATAAACAAGGTACGGTAATTACGATTAAGTTACCAGTTGAGTAGTTGAAAAATATTCCAAAATTTTATCCAAAAAATTAGTACAAGAATTTATATAAGTTCAAATTCCGTCACACTGATGATAAATTTCGTCACTTTGTTGAAATTTCGTTCAGATTTCGACAGCTCTTCCTCCAACCAGCTTAGCACTTTAAAATACATTACTTTTAAGTTTAGTCGCTGACTTTCAAATAAGTTTGCATAATCTTTAAGTTTGGCAAATAACTGCAAGGTCTTTGTGGCACTAAGTGTTGTGCAATATCGCTGAGTAGTTTGCTTCAAATAAGCTTGTGTAATTTCTGTATTTTAAGCTTATAAGTTCTGTTTTAAAGTTTATAACAGCTTAAATTATTCAGTCATCAATCTGCAATTTCAGTTCAAATCCCCATAATTATTGACTGGCACACAGTTTGCTTATATGTAATTACATAAGCGACTTAAAGCTTGTTTAGAGCTAAAGCCTGTCATCACCACCTTAATATTTGTTCGGATATCAGCATGACAAAAAGTAACAAAATCAAAGTAATTATTGCAGATGACCATGCCATTTTAAGAGCAGGTCTTAGGCAGATTTTGGCTGAAACAGATGATATTGAGGTAATTTCAGAAGCGGAGAATGCGGCTGAAGCAATCAAGCTAGGTTGTATGCCTGGCGCAGATGTTATTTTGATGGACATTGCGATGCCAGACCGCAGTGGCATGGATGCGTTGAAGTATATTAAGCATGTGAATCATCATATAGCGGTGTTGATGTTATCGATGTATAAAGAAGATCAATATGCAGTACGTGCTTTAAAGTCTGGTGCTGCGGGTTATGTGTGTAAGCAAACGGCCTCATCAGAGTTGGTGAATGCTATTCGTATTGTTGCTAAAGGCAAAAAATATATTTCACCAGAAGTTGGGGAGATATTGGCTAATCAAGTCGGTATGGAAACTGAAAAAGCACCACATGAAAGCCTTTCAGATCGTGAATTTCAAACCATGACATTGATAGCCTCAGGTTTTTCTGTAGGTGAAATTGCCGAGAAACTGGCTTTATCTGTAAAAACAATCAGTATGTATCGTACTCGTATGCTTGAAAAATTGAATTTGCGCCATAACGCTGAGTTAACACACTACGCGATTAAAAATCGTTTGGTTGATTAGCTAGATAGTTTTATAAACAACATTTGCTTATTTTAATCTAAATAAGCATTCATCAAATATGGCGTGATATTTCTTACCATGCCAACATCAACTTAATATCTGCATTGAAACAATCAGTCTAAAACTGCCGCACAGCAGAGATTTGCTAAAGTTAATTTAGCTTACTTTTATCCCTCTATTTCAGACATCTATCACTCGCATTATTTTCGATAATGTCATTATTACGGCAAAAACGTTTTAAAACTTTAATTTAAATCGTATTGCTAATCAAATATTGCGGTGAGTCAGTAGGTTAATGGCGCTGCTATGATGCATGATAAAAAAGGGTGGGTGATGATTGCCTCAAAGAGCAACAATAAGTCAGATCTGAATGCTACTAAAGCCTTTACTGACGTAAAAAGCGCTGCTAAACCAAGTCATTCTGAAGTCAATGAGTTGGTTGCCAAATTTAATTATGGTCGCTTAGCTGAAAGCGAGAAACTTGCGCTTAAACTCACCCAAAAACACCCAACCGACGGATTTGGTTGGAAGGTATTAGGCGCTATATATCAACAGCAAAATTTTCTTGAAAAAGCTTCTGTGGCTTTAAAGAACGCCGCAGAATACTCACCCAAAGACAGTGAAGCTCAATATAACTTGGGCAATTATTATTACGATCAGCAGATGCTTAATGAGGCCGTTGATTGTTACAGAAAAGCCGTTGAACTCAATTCAAGTTTTGCTCAGGCTTATTACAATCTTGGCAGCGTTCTTAAAGAGCTCGGGCTTTTGTCGGAAGCTGAAGCTAGTTATCACAACGCATTAAAAATCAATCCCAAGAATGCAGAAATGCATTTTAATTTAGCGCAGATGCTTTATGAGCAAGCGCGCTACGAAAATGCCATTAAACATTATGAGTGGGTGATTAAGCTACAGGCAGATTTTGTTTCTGCTTATGTTAACCTCGGTGCATGCTACAAGGCTTTAGGGAACCTGCAAGATGCTGTTGCTAGTTATCAAAAAGCTATTGTGTTGCATCCAGACCACGCAGATGCTCTAAATAACTTAGGTGTAGCTTTAAAAGATTTTGGCAATATTACTGAAGCTGAAGACTGTTACAGAAAAGTAATCGCGATTAATCCCGAGTATGTGCCTGCATATAACAATCTTGGTATTTTGTTAAAGGATACTGGGCGTAAGGTTGACGCAGAAATTTATTATATGAAAGCGCTCAAAATAGATCCATTGCGTGCGGTCACTTATAGTAATTTGGCTGTATTGCTTAGAGAGTTAGGTCGTTTTGTTGATGCCGAGGTATGTTGCAGAAATGCCTTGAAAATCACACCGAATTACGTTGATGCATATAATAACTTGGGTTTGGCTTTAGATAGCCAAAATAGGTTTATTGAAGCGGTTGCTGCTTTTGAACAGTCTCTTGAGTTGGACCCTAATAATATTTCTGCACTGAGTAATTTCAGTGTCACTTTAAATACCTTAGGTCAACTTACCAGAGCAGAAGCTTATCTAAAAAGAGCGCTTGCACTTTCCCCACAGTTTATTAATGCGCATATTAATTTATGTGTGAATTATTTAGCGCAAGGCCGTATTAAAGAGGCTGAAAATGTCTGTGTACAGGCTCTGGAAATTCAACCTGATAATTTAGATGCAATGAGTAATTTGTTATTTTCAATGAGTTACTCTACTGATTATAGTGCTGATGAGTGTCTGAAAAAAGCACGTCAATATGGCATTGAGGTATCTGCAAAAGTAGAGAGACCATTTACAACATGGCAACATGAATCAAATGCAAAAAAATTACGCGTGGGGCTGGTTTCAGGTGATTTACGTCAACATGTGGTGGCTTACTTTTTAGAAAATTTTGTTAAACATGCAGATGCTTCTAATATTGAACTCATTGCTTATTCAACGAGTAATCAAGAGGATGAAGTTACCGCAAATCTTAAACCTTATTTTTCTGGATGGAAGTCACTTGTAGGCTTGAGCGATAGTGAGGCGGCAACGCTCATTCATCAAGATGGTTTGCATGTTTTACTGGATTTATCCGGACACAGTTCAGGAACGCGATTACCTATTTTTGCTTGGAAGCCAGCACCATTGCAAGTGAGCTGGCTTGGTTACTTTGCCACTACAGGCTTAGCTGCTATGGACTATTTCATTGCAGATGAAGTAGGTGTACCCGAGTCTAATCAAGCCCAGTTTGTTGAAAAAATTAAATACCTACCAGATACTAGATTGTGTTTTACCGCACCTGATGCAGATGTTTTGGTTTCGGCTTTGCCAGCGCTGACTAATCAATTGATTACCTTTGGTTGTTTCCAAAATATGGCAAAGGTGGGTGATGAGGTGCTGGACTTATGGACAGAGGTCTTGAGTGCCGTGCAGAACAGTCGATTGCGCTGGCAATATAAGTCATTCAGTGATGTAGCCGTCACAGATGATTTAATAAAACGTATGGCAAAGCGTGGTGTTGAATCGCACAGAATACAGTTGTTTGGAGCAGCTGAACGAGAAGCTTATTTAGCTGCGCACAATGAAGTAGATGTAATACTCGACACATTTCCATTCAACGGTGGTACGACGACCTGTGAAGCCCTTTGGATGGGCGTTCCCACTTTAACACTGGCTGGCGATCGCCTAATAGCACGTCAAGGCGCTAGTTTGCTGACAGCAGCAGGGCTCTCAGATTGGATAGCCGAGAATAAATCAGAATACATCAGTAAGGCTAAATCGTTTTGTATGCATTTAGATCTACTTGCTAATTTACGTTCCAGTTTAAGAGCGCAAGTGCTAGCTTCTCCCTTATTTGATGGGCAGCGTTTTGCAAAAAACATGGAAAAAGCGCTATGGGAAATGTGGAATGAAAGTCAGGGTATAGAGAGTAAGTCTGCAATAAAACAAATGACAATTGACTCTAAACATGACGAAAAAAAGAAGCAGCCAATAAAGCTTGATCTTGAAATAGTCAGTGCTACACGCTATTCAGAAACAGAATTCTGGGCTAAATCAGCTTTAGGCTTATCTTTAAAAAGACATCTTAAACAAGACGCCAGATTAAGTGCCCGTATTGCCTTTGAAA
>JANLZY010000300.1:0-8460 GCA_031359365.1 Methylotenera sp.
GGCTTCAAATAGGCTTAAGCACTCAATAAAATTTAAGCCTTTAATCGGATCGCCACCAATGCCTACACAAGTAGTTTGACCAAGTCCAAGTGCAGTAGTTTGATGTACCGCTTCGTAAGTGAGTGTGCCAGAGCGCGACACCACGCCCACTTTGCCGCGTAGATGAATGCTGCCCGGCATAATGCCAATTTTACATTCGTCTGGTGTGATAATGCCTGGGCAATTAGGGCCAATTAATTTGGCGCCGTTGGCTTTTAAGGCAGCTTTCACATTGAGCATATCCAACACAGGAATGCCTTCGGTGATACAAATAATCAAATCTATGCCTGCATCGCAAGCTTCTAAAATAGAATCCGCAGCAAATGCTGGCGGAACATAAATCACACTTGCGGTTGCGCCAGTTGTAAGTACCGCATCACGCATGGTATTGAATACTGGCAAACCTAGATGAGACATTCCACCTTTACCTGGTGTAACACCACCAACCATTTTTGTACCGTAAGCAAGCGCTTGCTCTGAGTGGAATGCTCCTTGTTTACCTGTAAAGCCTTGGCATAGTACTTTGGTGTTTTTATTAACTAAGATACTCATGCTGACACCGCCTTTACAGCTTGTACAGCAGCATCTGTCAGACCATTTGCTGAGATAATATTCAATCCACTTGTTTGTAACATTTGTTTACCTAAATCCACATTGGTACCTTCTAAACGCACGATGACCGGAATTTGCATACCAACATCTTTAACTGCAGTGATAATACCTTCTGCAATGATGTCACAGCGCATAATACCGCCGAAAATATTGACTAAAATTGCCTTAACATTACTGTCAGCCAAGATAATTTTGAATGCTTTTGTCACTGTTTCAGCCGTTGCGCCACCTCCTACATCAAGGAAGTTAGCTGGCGTTCCGCCGTGTAGCTTGATTAAATCCATAGTTGCCATGGCTAACCCTGCACCATTGACCATACAGCCGATATTGCCATTAAGCGCGATGTAATTTAAGCCCGCATGATGTGCAACGGCTTCTTTACTGTCTTCTTGCGACCAATCACGTTGCTCAGCCAAAGCTTTTTGACGATACAGCGCATTATCATCAATGCTCATTTTGCAATCTAAGGCAAACAGCTTGCCCTCAGCAGTCACCACTAATGGGTTGATTTCGAGTAAAGCCAAATCGTTTTCTTTGAATAAACGATACAAGCCTTTTAAGATTTTAGTAAAAGCACTAATTTGGTCGCCAACTAAATCTAACTTAAACGCCAAATTGCGCGCCTGAAAATCCACTATGCCATTTAACGGATCGCACACTTCCTCTAAGATTTTCTCAGGGCTAGTTTGCGCGATTTCTTCAATATCCATACCGCCAGCGCTTGAGGCGATAATCACAACCCGCTCTAAAGTTCTATCTACCAACATAGACAAGTAAAGCTCGCGCGCGATTGGCAAGGTTTCTTCAATCAATACTTGGTTAACAAGTTGGCCATCTGGTGCATTTTGGTAGGTGACCAAGGTTTTGCCTAAAAGCTCACTCACAACCGCTTGCGCTTCTGTGGTTGATTTAACCAACTTAACGCCACCCGCTTTACCACGTCCGCCCGCATGGATCTGTGCCTTCACCACCCATGCATCACTGGTGATTTCTGTAGTCGCAGCAGCCGTGTCTTTAGCCACTGTCACCACTTGCCCACGCGGAACTGGAATGCCGTACTTTTGCAGTAAAGTTTTGGCCTGATATTCGTGCAAATTCATAAAATAATGTTCTTCTTAAAAGTTATGCACATTTTCGCGCAAAACAGCCAAATGCGCTAGCATTGGCTTGATATTCTGTGTGTTTTAGTCATTTGAAATAAGCACCAAGTGTATAATTAGTTTTTTAACAAAATTTTTAAGCCATGCGTCTCGTTATTCAAGCTTCTCCAAGCCAAGGTTCTACTATCACTTTTTCACATTTGGCCCACATACACCAATTGTGCGCGACAAGTGTTCAATTCACTCAAATTGCTGAACATGCTTACTACTTAGCCAATCAGAACACGCCAATCGAAGCTGTACAACAGTTCTGTACGCAACAGAAAATTGACTGTGCATATGTAGAAGACAAGCAACTGCTTAAAAATTACGGCTTGTGCGTCATGGATATGGATTCCACGCTGATTAGTATTGAGTGTATCGATGAAATTGCCGATATGGTAGGTATCAAACCACAAATCGCGGCGATTACAGAACGTGCAATGCAAGGTGAATTAGATTTTGCCCAAAGTTTGCGTGAACGCGTGGCTTTGCTTAAAGGCTTGCAAGAGTCGGATTTAATGCGCGTATTGAACGAGCGCCTGAAGTTGAACCCTGGCGCCCTTGAGTGGATAGCCGCATGTAAGGCAAATAACATCACCACTTTACTGGTTTCTGGCGGATTCACCTTCTTTGCCGAACGTGTAAAAGAAATGTTAAACTTGGATTATGCCGTTTCAAACACGCTAGAAATTATAGGCGGGAAATTGACGGGCAAAGTATTAGGCAATATTGTAGATGCTCAAGTCAAAGCCGACGAATTAATTAAATTACGTGAGAAATTGGGTTTAAGCTCTACACAAACCATTGCAATTGGCGATGGCGCTAACGACCTTAAGATGATGTCTGTAGCAAGCATTGGCATTGCTTACCACGCCAAACCTATCGTACAAGCCCAAGCCACTTATGCGTTGAATTATGTGGGCTTAGACGGTGTAATCAATCTACTTACCACCTAAAAACTCTATTACTGTGAGCACACTCAATTCGTTACTTAGTGTGCCCCAACTTGACCTGACCCAGAATTTGCGTTGATATTAAATCAGAGCGTGTATATGGCTCATCACGACCAGACATCAATAGAGCAAGCTCTATTTCCATGTCATGCGTTGGAATGTAATTTGGCATGATTGAGCCAAATACTAACAAACAAACCAAAACCATTACCTGTAGATATGCTAAACGCTGACGCTGATAATTCATAGCGTCTAGTACTAATGCACACACTAGCACACCTAAAATCCAGCCTGGAATAACTTCACTAACGCTGTGCGCGCCGATGATAATACGCGACACCCCTACCAAAAGACTAAGGACTATACCAAACCATAGCCCGACGTTTCTAAACTTTGTTTGCGCCCCGCCATAAACTGAGTAAAACAATATGGGATAAATAGAAGTCGCTAATAGTGTATGTCCACTGACTCCGGTAAAGTCTAGCAGTGCAATCCCTATTCCCCATCCAAAGAACATAACCTTAGTAATTGTCGTAAAAATGATCGCTAAACCAAGCGTAACCATCCATAAATAGGCGACTTGCTTTTGATTGGATAGCCAAAGATTAACCACTGTGATGACCATGATAGGTATCAATAAGCTTGATGAGCCAAGATGTGTGATGAGCTGCCAATAAGTACTTGATTGCAGTGTTGAAATTTGAGTGATCATAAAATAACTTGAAACTGAGAAGTTCTTTGCTAACGATGAGTCTTGATTGACCGAATTTCAGTTGAAGTCGTTATCAATAAAGAGTAAAGGTTAACAGTATCACCTTGCTCACTGACAATATTGTGACAAATGATCTAATGGCTTAAACAAAACCATTTTTAATTTAATGGAGTCTTGCAACGCATAGCGTTGTCGAGACTCGCAATCTTTTGCTAAGTTTACGTCAGTGTCAATAGGGGTTTAAAGCGCACCTAAATACTCAAGTTCAACTTCCGTGAATCCCGCTTGTCGCCTTGCGTCCATATTAAATGGTGGTCGCAACTTTGGCGCACTATATTGTTCTGCCAGTTGCCTATAAGTAGAAACTGGTTCTAAGTCATTTTTCTCGCAAAGCCAATTAAACCAATAGTTACCAATCGCAACATGGCCAATTTCATCGCGCAAAATAATATCTAATATTTCGGTTGCTGATACATCCCCTACTTGCGCCAGCTTGGCTCTTAATTGTGGCGATGCATCTAAGCCACGCGCTTCCATCGTACGCGGCACTAAAGCGATGCGTGCCAGCACGCTGTCTTTAGTTCTTTCTGCCATTTCCCACAGACTATTGTGAGCATCAAAATAGCCGTAATCAAAACCCAAGGTCTGTAAATGTGCATTGAGCAGACTAAAATGATAAGCTTCCTCATCGGCAACTTTAAGCCAATCTGCATAAAACTGAGCGGGCATTTCCGCAAAGCGCCAAATCACGTCTAAAGCCAAATTAATGGCGTTAAATTCAATATGAGCAAGCGCATGAATCAAGGCCACTCGACCCTCTAGCGTATTCATAGCACGGTGTTTAAGTAGCCGCGGGGCAATGAGTTCAGGTTTCTCTGGTCGCCCGGGGACTGGTAGGCATGCAGATATAGTTTGATTGACGTCTAGCAAAATATCGCCAGCCAACCAATTGCTGGCAAGCTGGCGCACTGCATTGGCTTTCATCACCGCATTTGTTTCCGCCAAGCAAGCAAGAGCCGCTTGGCGAAGCTCTATCTGTGTCGCACTTGATGTCATTCAAACAATACTTCAGTAACAACTATTGCAAAGGAATGAAATCTAACTCGCCCGCTTTCATGTCTGGCACCATGATGTATTTTTCATCTTTAGTAATCGCAATATCCGCTGCTGATTGATAGCCGCCTTTTACTAATGCGACATCACCTTTAGTATTCACGCTAAATACCTTACCGTTTTTCCAATCACTCACGTACATAGTGCCGTTAGAGCGATGTAACAAGCCATCACCGCCGCCAAAACCTTCGGCAATATCGTTGAGTGCTTTGGTCTCTGTGTTCAAGCTATACAGTATGCCAGAAGAGAAATCAACGTAAATTAACACCTTACCTGTATCATCAGCAAGTAAGCCATTGGGCGCTTTAACGCGCGCATCCTGCACATTGTTAATGAGCAGTTTAACCTCACCTTTTGGGCTGATTTTATAAATAGCGCCGCCTTTGCCTGCGCCAAACAGGTCTCCACTATCACTCACATACAAATTGCCTTGAGGATCTGCTTCCAAATCGTTCAAGAATAAAGGCGTGACTGGAAATGCGCTGGCTGGAACAAACGACTGCACTTTACCTTCCATATCTATTTTCATAATTTTGGTTTTGTCGGCCACGTACAAAGTTTTACCAATAATCGCTAAACCTTTTGGATCATCTAAACCTGTTGCAAACACGCGTTTCTTGCCATTCTCGATAACAGTAATCTGACCGTCACCATCTTTACCAAACTCATTGATTTCAGAGACATAGATTTTTCCATTCTTAGCTTGAACCACTGACTCTGGCGTTTTCAGCCCTGTGATTTTTTGCATCACGCCTTGGTTGCTTTTTACTTCAGTCGCACAACCGGTTGCCAAAAAAGCCAACATTAGCGTGCTTATTATTAATTTCTTCTGCATGGTTCTATCCTTTGAATTTTAAAACTGTAAAGATGCGGCAACTCAAGGTCAACTTAAAGCTAGCTAAGCTTCAATCAAACTAACTTTTTTAATAAAAACTAACTTTTGTGTCGTTCTGTGAGCCTATCATACCGCATGGCAACTTAGCTTCTGATTTGGCAATATCCGACGAAGGATTAATGCTAAGTTTAGTCATTAAGTCCTGCATCGCCAAACCGTAAACTTTATTGAGATGGTATTGAGTGGCATTATCAAAACTGGTATACCCAAGCTGCTGCGCCTCGCCTACATAAGTGCCTAACACATCACCTTTGCCTGAAAATACAGTCGCGACTAGCTTGCTGTGATAGACATGCATCTGCGGGTTATAAAACACGCTCGGCTTAATGCGGACAATCGTATCAGCTGTTTCATTGGCCTGACATAAAGCCATTTCACCATTTTTGCTTTGTAGTGACTTTAAAGCAATAGGCTCGACCAATGGGCCTTGCGCAAACCAATAGTCATAATAAGGTGCCAATAGATGCACGCTGTAGTTGTAATCATTTGGGCTGATATACAACAAGGTTTTTGTGCTCGATTCAGCCGCGTAAACTGCTGTTGAAAGACTCGCGAGCAATAGCACACTGGCTATTTTTTTAGTAAAACTTCTCATAGATTGACTCCTGATGTCATTCATAATGTCACTCGTTGCTGACCCTCGCATATCTAACTTAATACTTAGTGTTTGAAGAGCAGATTTTAGTTCTTATTAAGTGTTTAGATGTAAGCTTAGCATAGTCGAAATTACATTTTTAAGGCTTTTTCTAATTTATTAGATTATGCTAACGTTAAATTGCATAGCTCATGCTTAACTGTATATCAATCATATAATATGGTTCTCAAACTCACATTAATCAAGAGTTAAAGTACTAATTTTTTATATTTTAAGTAAATAAAATGACTAAACAAGACATATTAAAAGCCTTTCAATTTCGCCATGCTTGCAAAGAGTTTGACCCTAGCAAAAAAGTCGCTAAAGAAGATATGGACTTCATCTTAGAAGCAGCCCGTTTGTCGCCTAGCTCTTTTGGCATCGAGCCTTGGCATTTTATCGTGGTACAAGATGCTGCTCTAAGAGAAAAGCTTAAAAATGGCGCTTGGGGTGCAACTAAAAAATTAGAAACCGCTAGTCATTTCGTTGCCTGCTTGACGATGAAATCGCATTTTCTAAAATACGATAGTCCATACGTCAAAGACTTTATGAAGAACGTACAGCATCTATCTGATGAAGTGATTGAGCCAAGAAGCAAATTTTACACGGAGTTCCAAAAATCTGACTTTGACTTGAGCGATGATAGAAAGCTGTTTGATTGGGCGGCCAAGCAAAGTTATATTCCATTAGCCAATATGATGACGACCGCAGCCATGTTGGGCATAGACTCTTGCCCAATTGAAGGCTTTAAACAGGCTGAAACAGATGCAATACTACAACAAGACTTTGGTATTGATACCACAAAATATGGTGCTTCTTACATGGTGGCTTTTGGTTACAGGGTGAATGAGCCTAAAGTAAAAACTAGAAGATCAACAGAGGAAGTGATTACTTGGCTTTAAGCAAATATTAGTTAATTTCTAAATACTTCTTAAGTTAAAGTGTCTGCCCAAATATTCTGTGCCCAAGCCACCGCATATGCGCCTTCTTTCTCACTCGGGCTCATAGAAACACCGCCACCTTCGGCTGACACCATGATTTTTTTACCTTCATCATAGCGGTACACATTCGCTACATGCATGGCAGACTTATCCGTCACATAGCTATAGCAAGTATTGGCGAACACTGGCGCGGGATCTGGCGCTTGCCCAGCAAACAATTGTACAATCGCATTCGCACAAACCTTAGCTTGATTAGTCGCCATATGCGCAGATTTCGGCAAGCCTGCAGCTACGCTATCGCCCAACACATGTATGTTGGGCACTAATTTAGACTCATACGTCAGGAAGTTAATATCACACCACGGGTAATCTTTTTCAGTCAAATTGGCGATTTGTGCAATCTTGCCCGCGCGTTGCGGTGGGATTACATTCAGCACATCGGCTTTTATTTTATCAAAATCTGTAGACACCGTTTTGGTAGCAACATCCACGCCTGTCATCGCATTATCAGAGCGATAATCCACGATGCCAGCATAAGTCTCGTTAAAAACTTTAGTGAATAATCCCTTTTTTGAAATGATTTCTGCATTGGCATCTAACACGATGACTTTGCTTTTTGGCTTATGCGCTTTGAAGTAACTCGCCACTTGGCAGGCACGCTCATACGGCCCTGGTGGGCAGCGATATGGCGCTTTAGGCACGTTCATCACAAACACACCACCATCAGGCATCGCTTCTAATTGTTTGCGTAAATTAACAGTTTGCCAGCCAGCTTTCCAAGCATGAGGAATCTGCTGCTGAGCTTCAGCACTCGCCAACATTGGCAATGAATCATAATTAAAATCAACGCCTGGCGCGACGACTAATCTATCGAAGCTAAGCTCACCGCGTAGCATGGTAATTTTTTTAGCAGAAGCATCAATCGCCGTAACGGTATCTTGCACCCACTTTATACCATGGTTGGTTTTAAGCGCATCGTAACCAAAGGTTAAGTCATTAATGCTTTTACTGCCGCCCAAGACTAGATTACTTAATGGGCACGATACAAATTGTGAGCTTGGTTCAACTACAACCACTTCAATCGAACCCAAACTCCAAAGCCGTAAATACTTAGCGACCGTAGCGCCTGCGTATCCACCTCCAATAACAACCACACGACCGATTGGCGGTTTAGTTGCTCGTGCAAAGCCACTATTGCTAACGACTAAAGCGCTAGCTGCCCCAGCTAACTTAATAAAATCGCGTCGATTAAAGTTGTTAGCATTACTCATGGTCAGCCTTTAATATTTGTGATTTTAGCGCTGTGGTTAGCACACGTTTTTGTTGCGAACAATGTACTGCAAGTTGGTTGATTTCATCCACTGTTAAGCCTTTAGCGTGATGGTGCATCACAGTCGCTTTGCGGCTACCATCTTTGAA
>JANLZY010000322.1:0-2319 GCA_031359365.1 Methylotenera sp.
TCTACTTACGCTTCGGTAACCAACCTTTAGTTGCAGGTGTGCTTTACGGCATTAAACCGGCAGTAGTGGCGATAGTATTATTTGCAGCTTATCGAATTGGCAGCCGTGCTTTAAAGAATAAATGGTTGTGGCTGATTTCGCTGGCCGCTTTTGTAGCGATAGTTTTGTTAAAGTTACCTTTTCCCTTAATTATTCTTTTTGCAGCCTTAATTGGCTATGTAGGTGGCAAATACTCACCTGCTACATTTATTGCCGGCAGTGGGCACAAGGCTTCTGACAAAAGCTATGGCAAAGCCGTGATTGATGATGATACTCCTTCACCAGAGCATGCAAAATTCAACTGGCGGCATTTGGCTAAGGTGTTAGTGGTCGGCCTTGCCGTATGGATCCTCGCTATGGGGTTGTTAATGGTGGTGTATGGCTGGCAGGCGACATTGACCCAAATGGGTTGGTTTTTTACCAAGGCTGCTTTACTTACTTTTGGCGGCGCTTATGCGGTATTGCCATATGTGTATCAAGGCGCAGTTGACCATTACCAATGGCTTACAGCTACACAAATGATAGACGGCTTAGCTTTGGGTGAAACTACGCCAGGCCCGTTGATTATGGTGGTTGCATTTGTTGGTTTTGTAGGAGGTTGGACACAGCATGTATTTGGCGCTGATAGTCTTTTGCTATCAGGTATCGTAGCGGCCAGCGTAGTTACATTTTTTACGTTTCTTCCATCATTTTTGTTTATATTTTTAGGTGCGCCATTGATTGAAAGCACGCAAAACAACTTAAAGTTTACTGCGCCACTTACAGCTATTACAGCAGCTGTGGTAGGGGTGATTTTAAGTTTAGCTTTATTTTTTGCAACTCATGTTTTTATGCTTAATCAATCAACAATGCATATGGATTGGGTGGCACTGGCATTGGCGGTTGTAGGTTTTATTGCACTATGTAAGTTTAAAGTCAGCATTATTAAATTGATTCTGGCATATGCCCTGATAGGATTAGCATTAAGTTTTATTTGAATGAAGAACGAAATTAGCGTTGCCTAGTCAAAAAAGTGGTTATTAATTCAAATTTAATCATAACTTAGACACAAATTTTAATAGGCGATCTCACATGAAAAAAATCCTACTTTCAGTTCTATTATTTGGAGCATCACATATGGCTAATGCTGCTTGTTTAGATATTTACAATCATCAGTTCACAACTTTGCAGGGTGATAAAATCAATCTGTGTGATTATCAGGATAAACCTATTCTAGTGGTAAACACCGCAAGTAAGTGTGGCTTCACACCACAGTTTGAAGCGCTTGAGGGTTTGTATAGCCAATATAAAAGCAAAGGTTTATTGGTGATAGGCTTTCCGTCTAATGACTTTAGGCAAGAGCCAGGAAACGACAAGCAAATCGGTGATTTCTGTAAACTCACTTATGCGGTTAAATTTCCTATGATGACTAAAAGTTCTGTCACAGGTGCAAATGCCAACCCGTTTTATAAACAGTTGATTGCTAAAACAGGCCAAGAGCCCCAGTGGAATTTTTATAAATATGTGATTCTGCCGGGTGGTAAGAATGTGTACGCTTACAGTAGCGAAGTGACGCCCGAATCTGCAGAGATTTTAGGTAAGATAAAACCAAGTTTGAAATAACCGTAAATTTGAAAGAACAAAAAAGGCGCATATTGCGCCTTTTTTGCTGGTCTTTTATAAAATATGTTTTTTTAAACGTGTTTACGCGTTTTTTCCATAATGATGGCAGAAAGCTCTTCAACTGAGCGGCTAGTTGAATCTGCCCATGTGATACCAGCATTACGCATTAACGTTTCTGCTGTCTCAATCTCTTTACGGCAATTATCTAGTGAAGCATAAAAGCTACCAGACCTGCGCTCATTACGCACTGCATGCAGGCGTTCTGGCTTAATAGTAAGGCCAAATATTTTATCTAGATGTTTATGCAGAACAGCTGGCAAATAGCCGCGTTCAAAGTCTTCTGGAATCAGCGGGTAGTTGGCAGCTTTAATACCAAACTGCATCGCAAGATAAACGCTAGTAGGGGTTTTGCCACAACGTGATACGCCAATGAGAATAACTTGTGCTTCTTCTAAACCTGAATTGGTCATGCCGTCATCGTGATTCAGCGTGAAGTTAATTGCTTCCATGCGGTCATTGTATTTGGTACCCATTACACTATGCGCAATACCCGCGCCTGTGAGAGGTTGCTGATCTAACTCTAAGCCTAGGGGATCGATAAACGTATTAAACAAGTCAATGAAGTAAGCATTTGATTGCTTTAAGGTATTGCGTAACTCTATGTTGCCTAAAGACATA
>JANLZY010000325.1:0-8228 GCA_031359365.1 Methylotenera sp.
GCCGTGATGATGGATGAAGAGGTTTATGGACGTGTTTCTGCTGAAGATTTGGATGCATTGATTGCAGAGGCAAGGGCTTAATGATGACAACTAAAATATACGTTCCCCGCGATTCTAGCGCGCTTTCAATGGGGGCTGAAAAAGTCGCTGTTGCGATTGCTCTGGAAGCGAAAAAACGCGGTTTAGACATAACAATTATCCGTAATGGCTCTCGTGGTCTTTACTGGCTTGAAACAATGGTTGAAGTGGCAACAGACCAAGGTCGTGTTGCTTATGGTCCTGTTAAGGCTAAAGATGTACCTTCACTATTTGACGCAGACTTTCTCAAAGCTAAGACTCACCCTCTGAGCTTAGGTTTAACAGAAGAAATTGAGTGGTTAAAGAAACAACAGCGCTTAACGTTTGCGCGCGTTGGTATTACAGACCCAGTTTCTTTAGAAGATTACATTGCCCACGATGGTTATAAAGGCCTTACAAAAGCGCTGACATTATCAGGCGCTGAAATTGTTAAAGCGGTCACAGACTCAGGTCTGCGTGGTCGTGGTGGCGCGGCTTTTCCAACTGGCATTAAATGGAATACCGTATTGGGCTGTCAAGCTGACCAAAAATACATTGTATGTAATGCGGATGAAGGCGACTCAGGTACATTCTCAGACCGCATGATTATGGAAGACGACCCGTTTGTGCTGATTGAGGGCATGACGATTGCAGGTATCGCAGTGGGTGCAACAAAGGGTTACATTTACTTGCGTAGTGAATACCCACATGCGCTAAAGGCTTTAAATGAAGCCATTGCCAAAGCAGAGGCGGCTGGCTATTTAGGCGACAAAATTTGTGGTTCAACACACACTTTCAACTTAGAAGTTCGTCGCGCAGCTGGTGCTTATGTATGTGGTGAAGAAACTTCATTACTCGAAAGCTTGGAAGGTAAGCGTGGTCTAGTGCGCTTTAAACCGCCACTGCCAGCGATTGAAGGTTTGTTTGGTAAGCCTACCGTAGTGAATAATGTAATTTCACTTGCGACGGTGCCTATCATTTTAGATAAAGGCGCGCAATATTATGCGGATTATGGCATGGGTCGCTCACGCGGCACTTTGCCTATTCAGTTGGCAGGTAATTTAAAACATGGTGGTCTAGTCGAACTTGCGTTTGGGATTACCTTGCGTGAACTGCTTTACGATTACGGTGGTGGTTCAGCGACAGGCAAGCCGATTCGCGCAGTACAAGTTGGTGGGCCATTAGGCGCGTTCTTGCCAGAAAGCCAATTCGATACGCCTTTAGATTATGAAGCATTTAGCAATATTTGGGCGGTTGTAGGTCACGGCGGTATTGTCGCGTTTGATGACACGGTCGATATGGCAAAAATGGCACGTTATGCATTTGAATTCTGCGCGATTGAGTCATGCGGCAAATGTACGCCATGCCGTATAGGTTCTACCCGTGGTGTTGAGGTGATTGATAAAATCATCGCAGGCAAAGATACTGCGAAAAACATTAAGTTGGTGCGCGATTTAAGCGACACTATGTTGAATGGTTCGCTATGCGCATTGGGTGGCATGACGCCATATCCAGTATTAAGCGCGATGAATCATTTCCCTGAAGATTTCGGAATAGCTAAGTAGATCGGGCTTTGGCCTGATATGTCGGGTTAAAACCCGCGCTACAAAATAGTAGGAGCATTAAAATGGACGACATTAAATACAGCAACACGCATCATCAACATGAGCATAGCCGCACCAATTACGATGATCAATTAGATTATGGTACGCCAGCGAGTGATTCTGACGTTCAAGTCACGTTGATGATTGATGATAGAGAAATCACCGTGCCAGAAGGTACGTCTATTATGCGTGCGTCGATTATGGCGGGCATTAACGTGCCTAAACTATGTGCAACAGACAGTTTAGAGCCTTTTGGTTCATGCCGTTTGTGTGTGGTGGAAATTGAAGGTCGTCGTGGCTATCCAGCTTCATGTACAACGCCTGTAGCTGAAGGCTTAAGAGTACATACGCAAACGCCTAAGCTTGCCGATATTCGTCGCGGCACAATGGAACTGTATATTTCAGACCATCCATTAGATTGCCTGACGTGTGCAACCAATGGCGATTGCGAACTGCAAGACATGGCTGGCGCAGTAGGTTTGCGTGAAGTGCGCTATGGCTATGAAGGTGAAAATCACCTGAAAGCAGAAAAAGATGAAAGCAACCCTTATTTCACCTTTGACCCAAGCAAATGTATCGTCTGTTCACGTTGCGTGCGCGCTTGTGAAGAAACGCAAGGTACGTTTGCACTCACTATCTCAGGTCGAGGTTTTGAATCAAAAGTGGCTGCTGGTGTAACCGATTTTATGAATTCAGAATGTGTGTCATGTGGCGCTTGTGTGCAAGCTTGCCCAACGGCAACATTGATTGAGAAAACCGTGATTGAGCATGGTGTGCCTGAGCACAGCGTGACAACCACTTGTGCTTATTGTGGAGTTGGTTGTTCATTTGATGCTGAAATGAAAGGCGAAGAAGTCGTTCGTATGGTGCCCAATAAAAATGGTGGTGCAAACCACGGCCATTCATGCGTAAAAGGTCGTTTTGCATGGGGTTACGCAACGCATAAAGACCGTATCACCACGCCAATGATTCGTAAAAGCATTCATGATGAATGGCAACAAGTGAGCTGGGATGAAGCATTTAGCTATGCCGCCAGTGAAATTACCCGTATTCAAGCCAAATATGGCAAGGCTTCTGTAGGCGGTATTACATCGTCACGCTGTACCAATGAAGAAGTTTATGTCGTGCAAAAACTAGTACGTGCCGTATTTGGTGTAAACAACGTGGATACTTGCGCACGTGTTTGTCACAGCCCAACAGGTTATGGTTTAAAACAAACAATAGGTGAATCAGCAGGTACGCAAACATTTGACTCTGTCATGCAGTCCGATGTCATTTTTGTGATTGGTGCCAACCCTACCGATGGCCACCCAGTATTTGCTTCACAAATGAAACGTCGTTTGCGTGAAGGTGCAAAACTAATTATTGCTGATCCACGTGCGATTGACTTGGTGGATTCTCCACATGTTAAAGCAGACTATCACCTTAAATTACAACCAGGCACTAACGTGGCATTAATCTCTGCTATTGCGCATGTTATTGTGACTGAGGGCTTGGTGAATGAAGAATTTGTAAAAGAACGCTGCGAGTGGGATTCTTTCGTGGAATGGCGTGATTTTGTTGCGCTTCCAGAAAACTCACCAGAAGTTTTAGGTTTGGCAATGGGCGTTCCAGCTGAAGAGTTACGCGCAGCGGCAAGACTATATGCTACTGGCGGCAATGCAGCGATTTACTATGGCTTGGGTGTAACTGAGCACAGCCAAGGTTCTACCATGGTGATGGGTATTGCAAACTTAGCCATGGCAACAGCTAACATTGGCCGTGAAGGCGTGGGCGTTAACCCATTACGCGGTCAAAATAACGTGCAAGGATCATGTGACATGGGCTCTATGCCACATGAATACCCAGGTTATCGTCATGTGTCAGATGAGGCTACGCGCGAGTTGTTTGAGGGTGCATGGGGCAGGCCATTAAGTAATGACCCTGGTTTACGTATCCCTAACATGCTAGACAATGCCATTGAAGGCAGTTTTAAAGCGATTTACTGCGTTGGTGAAGACATTGTGCAGTCTGACCCCAACACACAGCATGTAACGCATGCGCTAGAAAATATGGAGTGTGTGATCGTGCAAGATTTATTCTTGAACGAGACTGCAATGTTCGCGCATGTATTCTTCCCAGGGGCATCATTCTTAGAAAAGAGCGGTACATTTACCAATGCTGAGCGCCGTATCTCCCCTGTGCGCCGCGTGATGACACCAAAGAACGGTATGGAAGATTGGGAAGTGACGGCTAAATTCTCGAATGCGCTTGGCTATCCTATGGACTATAAACACGCTTCTGAAATTATGGATGAAGTGGCAAGCCTAACACCAACATTTAAAGGTGTGAGCTTCAAGAAACTTGACGAGCTAGGCAGCATACAGTGGCCGTGTAATGATGAGCAGCCATTGGGCACACCAACCATGCATATCGATGAATTTGTGCGCGGTAAAGGCAAGTTCTTCGTGACGCAATATGTAGCAACCACTGAAAAAGTAACGCCTAAGTTCCCATTGATTCTGACGACAGGTCGTATTCTTTCTCAATACAATGTAGGCGCACAAACACGCCGTACTAAAAACGTGGCTTGGCACAGCGAAGATATTGTGGAGATTCATCCACATGATGCAGAAGAGCGCGGCATTAATGAAGGTGATTGGGTAGGTATTGCTAGTCGCGCAGGTGAAACGGTATTGCGTGTAAAAATTACTGAGCGTGTGCAAGCTGGTGTGATTTATACCACGTTCCACCATCCAGAATCTGGTGCAAACGTCATTACGACTGAAAACTCAGATTGGGCAACTAACTGTCCTGAGTTTAAGGTCACAGCCGTACAAGTGACGCGCGTGAATCAGCTTTCTGATTGGCAGCAACACTACAAAACCTTTAGTGAAGCACAGTTAGCGTTTGCAGATAGAGATCTGGAAGCCGCAAAAATTGAGCTTTAGCAATAAATTCGTTTAATGCTAGTTGTCATCAATTATTTACCAGGTCATTTCAGCGTAAGTTGGAATTCAGCTATTATTAATAGCCGTGCGAAGCACGTCACAGGATATCAGCTTCCGCTGGTATGACGGTGTGGATAGTTGGCAGATTTACATATAGTTAAATTGGTTACAGATGTGCCATTAAGCACCTTAGGTGTTTCACAATGGCAAAATGGTGAAATAGTAAAAACGCAAGATTGTTTGGCTGAAGAAACACCAGTAGCATTGATTTATAACGGCGTTTCGCATGCGGTGATGTTGGCAACAGCACAAGATCTAGAAGATTTCGCACTTGGCTTTTCACTTAGCGAAGGTATCGTACAGGGTGCTAGTGAGTTATATGGCATTGAAGTGCAGGTGCAAAGTAACGGTATAGAATTACACTGTGAAATTGCTAGTGAACGTTTTATGCAGCTAAAAGAACGACGTCGTACCTTAGCAGGTAAAACTGGCTGTGGATTATGTGGGGCTGAAAATTTAGCGCAAGCCATGCGTTACCCAGCGCTATTAAAAACACGGTACAGGTTTAATGCAAAAGCTATAGCGCTTGGTTTGAAAGCGATGCAGGCGCAGCAGAAGTTGCAACAGCAAACTGGCGCAACCCATGCTAGTGCTTATGTACAGGCAGATGGTACGGTGAGCTTGGTGCGTGAGGATGTAGGAAGGCATAACGCACTGGATAAGTTGGTTGGTGCACTAGCAAAACAAAAGCTTGATAGGACTGGTTTTATTATTACCACCAGTCGTGCAAGTTTTGAAATGGTGCAAAAAACAGCAAGCGCTGGCGTGGGCATGTTAGTCGCGGTGTCAGCACCCACAGGTTTGGCGGTGCGAGTAGCAGAACAATGCGGCTTAACCTTAGTTGGATTTGCAAGAGAAAGTCGTTATGTGATTTACAGTCACGCTGACAATATTATGAATGAGTAAGATTAGAGAAAAGTAAAAATGGATATTCAACGCTTAATTTCAATGGCTAATCAAATCGGTGATTTTTACGAGTCATATCCAAACCAAAGTCATGCTCAAAAAGACATTGCAGAGCATATCAATAAGTTCTGGGCCTTATCGATGCGTAAACAAATTGCAGACTATGTGAGTGAACAAAGCGGTGCTGGCATACATGCTCAAGTGCAGAATGCGATTAAAGCACATTTAAAGCTTTGATTATTTAAGTTGCTACATTAAGTAGTTGAGGCTCTTATGCTACTTAATTCGCTGAAATAACCTAAAACCTTCTTTTCTATCAGCTGCGCGTTTACCCGTCCAAATCTGTTTCCACTCCTGCCCAGGCTGCATTTTGCCTATGCCTTTTACGTCTTGTAATAAGTAAAAGTCACAAGTTAATTGCTGTGTCTTTTCAAAAGGCTGCAATTGAATATTGGTGTAATAATTAAGCAGTAAGCCCTGTGGCTGACCTACACCTAGGCTGTTCATGCAATTGTAGGTTTTTGGTAATACTTTACTCATGCTTAAAAACACTGTTTGGTAGCTTTTTGCTGAATCGATTAGAGGTAGCCAAAGCGTCATTAATAAGCCCCAACCAAAGGTCATGCCTACCGCCCAATTAGTGACTGTGGATTTATTGGTTTGTTTGGCACGCATGCAGACTAACAGCCAGATGGCGGTAATTGCTAGGGCAATAAGGAATGATAGCCAGTTAAAATGAGTTTCATATGCGCCAGATAAGAATTGCATGCGCTCTTTAATTTTGACAGGATAGCCAGTCAGCATTGCTATCCAACCTAACCAAATCAGCACACCAATTAATCCAAATAGCATCACGCCAAACCAGTTTAAAGCCGCAGCAGCCCCGCGTTTTAGATGTTCTACACTGCCTGCACCTAGTGCTACAAGTGGTAAAAGTAAAGGTAGTGCATTAATGTCTTTAGCGCTGGCACCTAACCCTAAGAAAAATAAACTGCAAATAAAGAAGCTAATCATCAGCTGAAATTTAGGTTTGCTGAATAATTGTTGGCGGTAGCGCCATAAGCCTAATAAGGCCAATGGCAGTGCAGGCCAAGCGTACCAAATTAAGATACGTAAAAAATAGAGGTGATTGAGTTGGTTGAAATTATTGAGATTGAGTTGCCACCAGCTCGATAGCATTGTTGGGTAGTAATGTTGTAGTAGCAGAATCCAAGTTAATATCATTGGAGCGGCAATCACAATGGCTACGCTCAAGAATTTTGCAAAGCTTTTTGTGCGCCAAATTTTGAATACTAAAGGCAGAGTTAGTGCCGTACTTAGTAAAATAAGCACAGGCATTACACCAAAGCTTAAAAACCCAATGCCAAGCGCGACTCCCAAAAGGCCACTAGCACGCCAAGGGCGGCGTTTAGACAGCGCTAATGCATAAAAGCCAGTCGCTAAGCAACTTAGGTTTGCGATCTCAGCACTCAAGCTATGTGCACTGATAATCAAACCTATCGTACCTATCATAATGAATGTCGCGTGACGCCCGACACCGCGTGTCCATAGTTCTCGACCGGTCATTCCTACCATGAGCAATAATGCGGCTAACCAAATGGTATTAAATAGTCTGGCCCCGTCATGAATACTTAGTAATTGCGAGAGTAGTTTTGCGCTGGCAGCTGCACTTAAGTAATAAAGAGGCGGGTTCGAAGGGAAAGACTCATTGTTGACTAAAGGTGCTAGTAAGCTGCTACCATCTAAAATATTTTTGACAATATTGATGCTGCTAGACTCTAGCGGTTTCCAAGGCGCATGGCCAACTAAACCTAATACAATCCAAATTGCGCATAATAAAAGCAACAGCTGTGTTTTTGCCCCGTCACCTATGCGTGCACGCGGAGTTGACATATTACCTTGCCAGTCGTGATCCAGTTGAAAGCGCATAATGTTGAGTCGCTAAGTTTGCTTTTATTAGTCTTAAGTGTTTATTTTAACCGATTGCATCGCGCAGCAAGAAATTCTGTTGAATTAAATGAAGCTGTATTATCGATGTTGAGTATTCTAGTTGCGAAAATAAAAAAGGCAGCCTGAGCTGCCTTGGTATTTGCAATCTAAATTGCAAAGCTGATTACATACCGTATTTTTTACGGAATTTATCAACACGACCAGCTGTATCTAAAATCATTTGTTTACCAGTGTAGAACGGGTGTGATTTTGATGATACTTCGATTTTAACCAATGGATATTCTTTACCATCTGTCCATTTGATGGTGTCGCGCGCTGCGATAGTAGAGCGAGTGATAAAACTAAAATCTGCACCGATGTCTTGAAAAACAACGTCGCGGTATTCTGGATGGATTCCATCTTTCATAATATAGCCTCAATATGTGTTGCCGAAAGATACGGCACTATTTAGTAATTCGTTAGTAAGTGCAAATTGCTGTAAAAATACAGTTTTGCTGTAACCGCGCATTATATTTGCATTCTGGCTAGTGCGCAAGGCTATGTGTTAATTTACCGGATAAATCTTAGTAAGCCACAGCCTTAACGACTATTGCTTACTTAGCCACGGCGCATACTGTCAAAGAAGTCAGCATTGTTTTTCGTGGCTTTGATTTTGTCTAACAAGAATTCCATCGCCTCTAAGTCATCCATCGGGTAGAGTAGTTTACGAAGTACCCAAATT
>JANLZY010000348.1:0-5380 GCA_031359365.1 Methylotenera sp.
TCGACCAAGAAACGCTCTCAAGCAATGATGGTAAGTTTGCGTTCCAAACTCCATTTGGTACGAATCACTTATTCCAAGGTTGGGTTGATAAATTCTTAGCGACCCCTAGACAAGGTATCAAAGATACTTTTGTTACCGCAACTTACCGCTTAGATGATTTCCTATTCTTTGCAGATTACCATGTAATCAATTCAGACGAAAATTTTTATACAGTTGGAAGCGGTACATCAAAAAATGGTAGTAAGTACGGCACAGAATGGAATGCATCGGTTACTTACAATGTGAACCCTAACATTGTGACAAAACTTGAGTATGGTAAATATTCTGAAAGTGACAATTATGCTGCTGCAGCTAATACTGCAAATACCACTACAGGTAACGCTGGCCGTATTCGCGACACTGATAAGCTTTGGTTAACTGCAATGTACACATTTTAAGGTGATTTAATATCAGTTTAAGAAACAATTATGTTAAGTGACTTATGCACCACGATGGATTTCCATTTTGGTGCACAAGTACGTTTGTGGGCTTAATTCCAAGATAATTTATTAAATATATAAACATAAGCAGTTGTATTTAAATGAGATTTAATTTTTCTTGTTTATTGGTATAGATATTGCTTTTATGGGTCTGTAACTTTGAATTAGTGCACCAAATAATCTAACTGAAAAGACGATTGAATTATGCAAAAAATGAAATTAGTAGTAGTTGGTAACGGCATGGCAGGCATGCGCACAGTAGAAGAGTTGCTTAAAATTGCACCTGACATCTACGATATTACTGTGTTTGGTGATGAGCCTTATCCTAACTACAACCGTATCATGCTATCGCCAGTGCTGGCGAATGAGCAAACGATTGACGACATCATTCTAAATACGCGTGAATGGTATGCTGAGCATAACATTACGCTGCATACCAATGCGCGCATCAACAAGATTGATCGTAAAAACCGCGTGGTTTATGCTGAAGATGGCACTAGCGCCGAATATGACCGCTTGCTACTGGCTACGGGTTCAAAACCATTTATGCCACCTATTCCAGGCAAAGATCTTGAAGGCGTTTTAGGTTATCGAGATATTAAAGATACTAATGACATGATTGCCGCTGCAAAGAAATATAAGCATGCGGTCGTAGTTGGTGGTGGTTTGCTTGGTTTAGAAGCGGCTAACGGCTTAAGTATTCAAGGTATGGATGTCACTGTCATCCATAGAAACGAATGGTTGTTAGAGAAGCAATTAGATAAAACTGCAGGCATCATGCTGCAAAAATCTTTAGAAGCTAAGGGTCTTAAATTCCATCTTTCTACCAATACGGAAACTATCGTTGGCGATGAAAATGGTCGTGTTAAAGCAGTTCAGTTTAAAGAAGGCTTTGAGTTGCCTGCTGATTTATTAGTACTTGCCGTAGGGATTCGTCCGAATTTCGCACTGGCTGAATCTGCTGGTATCCACTGTGACAAAGGTGTGGTGGTGAATGACACCATGCAAACTTTCGATCCGCGTGTGTATGCCGTGGGTGAGTGCGTTGCGCACCGTGGTATTTCATATGGTTTAGTGGCGCCATTGTTTGAAATGGCAAAAGTCTGCGCAACACATTTAGCCAATTTTGGTATTGGTTTATATAAAGGTTCTGTGACCTCTACAAAGTTAAAAGTGACAGGGATTGATTTATTCAGTGCTGGCGACTTCACAGGTGACGAAGAAACAGAAGAGATTGTTTTGCACGATGCAGTTGGTGGGGTATACAAAAAACTCATCATCAAAAACGACAAAATCGTTGGTGGCGTGCTTTATGGGGATACCACGGACGGTTCGTGGTATTTTCAAATGCTTAGGGATGGCAAGCCTATCCATGAGATTCGTGATCACTTGTTGTTTGGCCCATCTGCGATTGGTGATACTGGCCATCAAGGTCAAAACCAAGCATCCACCATGACCAATGAAATGGAAGTATGTGGTTGTAATGGCGTGTGCAAAGGTACCATCGTTAAAGCGATTCAAGACCAAGGCTTATTCACTATTGATGACGTGAAAAAACAAACTAAAGCAGGTTCAAGCTGTGGTTCATGCGTTGGCTTAGTCGAACAGATTTTAGCTTCGACTTTAGGCGGTGGTTATGCACCTCCGTCAACGAGCAAAGCGGTTTGCGGTTGTACCGATAGGAATCATGAAGAGGTTCGTGCAGAAATTCGCACACACAAATATTTAAACATTCCAGATGCGATGAAGGGCATGGGATGGCGCACGCCAAACGGTTGCGCAACTTGCCGACCAGCACTGAATTATTACTTGCTTTCTACTTGGCCACATGAGGCTCAAGATGATCCGCAGTCACGTTTTATTAACGAACGTGTGCACGCCAATATTCAAAAAGATGGTACTTATTCAGTGATTCCGCGTATGTATGGTGGCGTGACTACGCCAGACCAACTACGCAAAATTGCAGATGTGGCGGATAAATATGCCGTACCTATGGTAAAAGTGACGGGCGGTCAGCGTATTGACTTGCTCGGCGTGAAAAAAGAAGACCTGGTCGATATGTGGGCAGATTTAGACATGCCTTCTGGCTACGCTTACGGCAAAAGTATCCGTACGGTTAAAACCTGTGTGGGTAGCGAGTTTTGCCGCTTTGGTACGCAAAACTCAACGCAAATGGGTATTGATATTGAGAAAGCATTTGACCACATGTGGGCGCCACATAAAGTTAAATTTGCGGTTTCAGGTTGCCCACGCAACTGTGCAGAATCTGGCATTAAGGACGTTGGTATTATTGCGGTAGATTCAGGCTGGGAAATCTATGTAGGTGGTAATGGCGGTATTAAAACCGAAGCCGCACAATTCTTATGTAAAGTAAAAACCTCTGATGAAGTACTAGAATATTCAGGTGCTTTCATTCAAGTTTACCGTGAAGAAGCGCGCTACTTAGACCGCACGGTGCATTGGCTAGAGCGTGTTGGTTTGGAGTATGTAAAACAACGCATACTTGAAGATGTAGAAGGCCGTAAAGCCGCTTATGAGCGCTTGATTTATACCTTGCAAGGTTCTGTAGATCCTTGGGCTGAGCGTGTAAAAAATCGTGATAAACATAAAGAATTTGAGAATATTGCGGTATAGATTTTGTAGGAGCGGTCTGTGACCGCGAAACTGCTGGCTAACAACGGAAAGTCACGCAATATGAACTCACTCGCCACATACGCTGCCAACCCAACTCAAACACTAGGGCGTCACTTTGACGAACCTGCCTCAGAAACGCGAAATGCTTTTCAGCGCGACCGAGATCGCATCATTCACTCCACAGCTTTTCGCCGTTTAGAATACAAAACACAAGTTTTCGTGAACCATGAAGGCGATTTATTTCGTACACGGCTAACGCATAGTTTGGAAGTTGCACAAATGGCGCGTGGAATTGCCCGCACACTCAATCTGCATGAAGACTTAACTGAAGCAATCGCGTTGGCGCATGATTTGGGGCATACACCATTCGGGCACGCAGGCCAAGACGCACTCAATGCTTGCATGCGTGACTTTGGTGGCTTTGAACATAACTTACAATCATTAAGAGTGGTTGAGAAATTAGAACAGCGTTATGCGGAATTTGATGGCCTAAATCTTACGTTTGAGGTGCGTGAAGGCATACTCAAGCATTGTTCAATCAAAAATGCAAAGTTACTAGGCGATGTCGGGCAGCGTTTTTTAGATAAAACCAGCCCAAGCTTAGAAGCGCAACTTACTAACTTTGCCGATGAAATCGCTTATAACAACCACGATATTGATGATGGGCTGCGGTCAGGTTTAATTACCGTAGATCAACTCGTAAAAGTTGAATTGTTCGCCAATAACTTAGCAATAGTCAAAGTAAAATATCCAAAGTTAGAGCAAAAGCGTTTAATACACGAAACAGTACGCCGCATGATCAACACATTGGTGGTCGATTTATGCACACACAGCGCGCAAAACATAGCGCAATCTCAAGCTAAAAGTATCGCTGACATTCGCCTGTTACCTCAATTAATTGGTTTTAGCAGCCAAGTTGCAGAGCAAAATCAAAAACTAAAACAGTTTTTACGTAAGAATTTATATCACCACTACAAAGTAAATCGCATGAGCGCAAAAGCAGCACGCATAGTGCGCGAGCTGTTTGAAGCATTTTTTGAGAACACCGGGCTGCTACCAGATGAATTTCAAATATCAGCAGAAGCAGATAAAGCACGTGCTGTGGCAGATTACATTGCAGGTATGACAGATCGCTTCGCCATACGCGAACATCGCAAATTATTTACAGTGGAAGAGTATTTGTAGGAGCGATTTTTAAATCGCGAAAGCAACATGCCACATAACCACCATGGCATTCGCTATCTGAAGATAGCTCCTACAAGAAGTTCGCTGCTTAAGTTATGCAATTAAATCATCAAAAAGATTTACGCAAAGGCCGACATTCGCAAAAAGCCAAATTTATCACATCACTTTTACAACGATAAGTCGTAAGCCAACATTTAAAGACTTTGCAAGTGCCCGCACGTTAATAAATATACTTAAGCAATCCGATTGTTCGGAAAAAACAAGCACATTGGCGTTTATGATAATGCCAGACCATATACACTGGCTAATGTAATTAGTAGGTAACCAATCGTTAGCAAACACAATTAAATCAAAAGCTACCATACAAATAGGCTACCCAATTTGGCAAAAAGGCTATTACGACCATGCCATATGCAGAGATAAAGACATTCAAGATATCGCAAGATATATAAAGCAAACCCAATAAGAGCAGATCTAGTAACAAAAGTGGGTGACTACCCGCACTGGGACGCAATCTGGCTGTAGGCATTATTGTAGGAGCGATTTTTAGATCGCGAAAAGACTGGTGAACTGTTACAGTTAAATCCATGAGGTTGCGGTGCTTTCGCTATCTCAAGATAGCTCCTACCAAACGTAGATGTTGCAAATTTACAACAAATGTAAACAAATGTGACAAAAACACCAATAATTAGTTGTTTCGCAACAATGCTTTAGGCATACTCTCATTCACCTTCTTAATGACGATTTTAAACATAGTCCCATTGAGAGAGTTTGCAAACTCTCTTGCTGTTATCACAAGTCAAAAATGACTTGGTAATAGTGAGGTTATTTAGTAATAAAAATAGCATTACATAATTAGGAGATTCATATGAATAACACAATTAAATTAGCAGTTGCTTCAGCTCTATTAGCTGCAGCTTCAAACGCTTCAGCTGGTATCATGATTCCAGCTGGCGATTGGACACTAGACATCGGTGGTGTTGTAAACGCTTACTACACAACAACACGTACAAGCGGTTCTGCTTTAACAGCTATCGGTGGCGCAAATGACACTGGTACAAGAACAGCTAACAACATCACTA
>JANLZY010000377.1:0-2307 GCA_031359365.1 Methylotenera sp.
GGAGGAGTTGCTGATTTTACAAGCTCATTGAGCTCCTCAACATCAAAGCCTTTGGAGGTATCAATCACTACTTCTTTAATGACGCTGGCTTGCAGTTTTTTTAAATCAGAAGGATCTTCTAATTTGAATGCTTGTTTCCAAAAAGGATGATCTATCCAAGCACCTTTCAGCTCTTGGATAAACATGCCTAATATAACTTGTTTTGTAGAAACAACTTTTAACATACACCACCACTAAAAATACACTAACAAACAGTTAGCATTATTTTAGCAATGGCGTAGTCAACTCAATTGTTCTAAATAGAAGCCTTTAACGCGGCTGCTTTATCAATCGCTTCCCAAGTGAATTCTGGTTCATCACGACCAAAGTGACCGTAAGCAGCCGTTTTAGCATAAATTGGGCGTAGCAAATCAAGCATTTTTACAATGCCTTTTGGGCGTAAATCAAAATGTTCGCGCACTAGGGCAGTCAATACTTCATTACTGACCTTGCCTGTGCCGTAAGTTTCTACCATCACGCTAGTTGGCTGTGCGACGCCAATCGCGTAAGAAACCTGCACCAAGCAACGTGATGCCAGCCCTGCAGCGACAATGTTTTTAGCGACATAACGGCCTGCATAAGCAGCGCTACGGTCAACTTTTGATGGATCTTTACCAGAGAACGCGCCACCGCCGTGAGGTGCAGCACCACCGTAAGTATCTACAATGATTTTACGACCCGTTAAACCGCAATCACCTTGCGGACCACCAATCACAAAGCGGCCTGTAGGATTAATCAAGTATTTAATCTCACCTTTGATGAGTTCTTTTGGCAACACTGGCTTGATGATTTCTTCAATCACCGCTTCGCGAATGGCCTCTAAGCTCATTTCAGGCGCATGCTGTGTTGAAACTACTACAGTATCAATCGCACTCGGTTTACCATCTACATACTTAATCGTTACTTGCGATTTAGCATCAGGACGCAGCCATGGCAAACGGCCATCTTTACGCAATTGCGCTTGGCGCTCCATTAAACGATGGCTTAGCCAAATTGGTAATGGCATTAATTGTGGCGTTTCATCCACTGCATAACCAAACATTAAGCCTTGGTCACCTGCACCTTGGTCTAGCGGGTCATCATGTGCGCCATCCACACCTTGGGCGATGTCTGGCGATTGTTTGTCATATGCCACTAATACCGCACAACCTTTATAGTCGATACCGTATTCTGTGTTGTCGTAGCCGATACGTTTAATCGCATCACGTGCGACTTTGATATAGTCAACATTCGCTGTTGTGGTAATTTCACCTGCTAGTACAATTAAACCAGTATTAGCAAGGGTTTCTGCCGCTACACGGGCTGTTGGATCTTGGGTTAAAATAGCATCTAAAATGCTGTCTGATACTTGGTCTGCGAGTTTGTCTGGGTGACCTTCAGAAACAGATTCTGAAGTAAAAAGATATTCGTTCATTAATGTGCGCCTTGGAAACTAAAGATTTAAAAAAATGAAATGAAACTCATACTAAAGGCTGAAGCATGAATCACAGGTCAAAGACTAACCTATTATTGTACCTAACAATTTAAACAATATAACTAAAATAAGAAGAATAAATGACAGCCTATTCAGTCAATCAATTTATAATATAACGATGAATTTACACTTTACAAAAATGCAAGGCGCGGGCAATGACTTTATCGTCATTAACGGCATTGACCAGCCATTTCAGCTCACAGCTGAGCAAATCCAAACTTTGGCGCATCGTCAATTTGGCATTGGATTTGATCAACTTTTATTAGTAGAAACCTCTAAAGTTGCCGATTTCAAATATCGTATTTTTAATGCTGACGGCAGCGAAGTAGCTCAATGTGGCAATGGTGCACGCTGTTTTGTGCGCTATGTTGTAGACCAAAAATTAAGTAACACACATGAAATTAGCGTGGAAACCGCCAGCGGCATTATTACGCCAAAATTGGAAAATAATGGCTTAGTCACCGTGAATATGGGCGCGCCTAGACTGTCACCCATTGAAGTTCCTTTCATTGCTGACGCGGCTGCAAATAGCTACGTGTTAGAAGTGGCAAATCAACAAATCACTATTTCAGCTATCTCTATGGGCAATCCACATGCAGTGCAAATCGTTGAAGATGTAGAGACTGCGCCAGTGGTAGCCCTTGGTAGTCAAATTGAAGTGCATACGCGCTTTCCTCAGCGCGTGAACGCTGGGTTTATGCAGATTATTGATGAACACCATATCAAACTAAGGGTGTTTGAACGTGGCAGCGGCGAAACGCTTGCTTGCGGCACGGGCGCTTGCGCTGCAGTAG
>JANLZY010000387.1:0-2058 GCA_031359365.1 Methylotenera sp.
CATTTGGAGATTTTCCGTAAAAAAGGTATTGAAGTGCTGCTAATGTCTGACCGTGTAGATGAATAGTTGCTTGGCAGCTTGACTGAGTTTGAGGGTAAGAAATTACAGTCTATTGCCAAAGGGGACTTAGATTTAGGCAAGCTTGAATCAGATACTGAGAAAGAGATTCAAAAGAAAATTGAAGAAGAAGCCAAAACATTAGTAGAGAGAATTAAAAATTCTCTGGGTGACCAAGTTAAAGATGTACGCGTCACGCATCGTTTAACTGATTCACCAGCGTGTTTGGTAAGCGAGGCGAATGAGCTCTCTGGTAACTTGGCCCGTATGTTAAAAGCAGCAGGGCAGAATGCACCTGATGCTAAGCCTATTCTGGAGATTAATCCTGCGCATAAGCTTGTTAAGCGTCTTGAAGCTGAAACTGCAGATTTAGTATTTAGTGACCTAGCATTCGTGCTATTTGACCAAGCTTTGCTTGCAGAGGGTGGAACGCTAGATGACCCAGCTAGTTTTGTGAAGCGTATGAATAGCTTAATCAGCTAATCGTAATATATTAGTTTATGTATTAAAAAGCCCACCCAGCATCAGCTAGGTGGGCTTTTTTGTTTTGTATTTGAAATAGTTATTAGCTTATTTAAATAATAGGGAGATAAGTGTTGACATTGTAAATAAGAATCATTATCATTTATACATATTGTTTAACTTAAGGATTAATCATGAGCAGACCGCTAATCATTAGCCAAGCAAAGTTGGCAGGTAACGAAGAGTGCAAGGTGCTTTATAACAAATCTAAAGATATGGTGGAGCTAGAAGTGGGTGGTACTTCACTCAGATTCGCAGCATCAAACTTTTTTATGATGAACGAAATGATGCGTAAAGCAGCAGCTAAGCTTGTGATGCAAACAGAGCTGCATCAAACGCTTAATGTGTTGGCTGATGCAAAGTTTCAGGCTAAGTTACTGATGCAAAAAGAACTGCATCATGCTTAACAATGCATAAAACTAAATCTATTATTTACTTTACAAATTAAATGCAAATCATTATCATTTGCAATCATAGTAATGACGCGAAAATATTAATATGTCAATCAATAACACATTAAATAGCCAAGTTGCAAATAAGCAAATTGGTAATGAAGAAACTAGAAATGAGCAATCTGAGTACGATCCAGATTTGCCTAATGCAAGCGCAGTCATGGCCGCAATATGCTGTGTAAGCTCGCAATATGCGGTAAATCCTTCAACGGATTTAGCCATTTTGATTTCAGATTTAGCGCATAAATTAGCGGCGCCGCAATATGCAGAATCTAAGCTTATTGCTGAAGTTGCAAAACGCTTGGCGTTTCAGTGGGATGCGATTGTAGATGATTTACATGATGCTTTATTGGCATCGACGCCATTAGATGGCACTTGTCATTAAGCCATCTCGTTAAAGCAGCTTAATTTAATTAAAAAAGATCAATATAGAAAGTACATATGTCACGATTAACAGGCCCAAGAGTAAAAATTATGCGCGCGCTAGGGGTAGATTTACCTGGCTTATCACGCAAAACCATTGAAACAAGACCAACGCCACCAGGGCAGCATGGTATGAAGGCAACGCGCCGCCGTAAGTCTGACTATGGCGTGAAGTTGCAAGAAAAACAAAAGTTACGTTTTAACTATGGCTTAACCGAACGCCAAATGCGCAAATTGATTATTGAAGCGCGTAAAGGTAAAGAGCCAACAGGTGACCAGTTTTTACAGTTGCTTGAACGCCGTTTAGATAACGTGATCTTTAGAGCTGGCTTTGCACCAACCGTCATCGCAGCGCGTCAATTAGTATCGCACCGTCATGTGACTTTGAATGGCAAATCAGTGAATATCCCATCGATTCGCGTGAAATTAGGCGATGAGATTGCGCTAAAAGTGACTAGTCTAAAAATCGCAATGGTGGTTGAAACGCTCGCTAGACCAGTATTGGATAGACCTGAGTGGTTACATTGGGATGATGCAGAGAAGATGGTCAAAATCGCACATTTGCCAGATGCGGACCAAGTGCCTTTCCCAATAGATGTGCAAC
>JANLZY010000407.1:0-2593 GCA_031359365.1 Methylotenera sp.
TGCTAAGCTGCATCGTGCTTTGGCGCAGTTTATGTTGGATACTCAAACTGAGCAGCATGGCTATGAGGAGTGTTACACACCTTACTTGGTTAATGCTGAAACTTTACGTGGAACAGGACAACTTCCAAAATTTGAAGAGGATTTATTCAAGGTACCTTTTGGATTGGAAGACGTTACTGAACAACAAACTGCTGAAGCACTTAGCTTGCCTAATCAAGCTGGTGGAATTACGACTTCTAAAGTCAGAAATTTTTACTTAATCCCAACATCAGAAGTGACCCTTACCAACACCGTGCGCGATGAAATCGTACCATTAGAATCATTGCCTATCAAACTTACCGCACATACGCCTTGCTTCCGTTCTGAGGCGGGCTCTTATGGTCGCGACACCAAAGGCATGATACGTCAGCATCAATTCGATAAAGTCGAGATGGTGCAAATCGTACATCCTGAGACTAGTTATGCTGCACTTGAGGAGATGGTAGGGCATGCGGAAAATGTCTTGAAGGCATTAGGCTTACCCTATCGTGTGGTTTCACTCTGCACGGGCGATATGGGCTTTGGTGCAGCTAAAACTTACGATTTAGAAGTCTGGTTGCCCGCCCAGAATACCTACCGTGAAATTTCATCAGTCTCTAATTGTGAAGCTTTTCAAGCACGTCGATTGCAAGCACGTTTTAAAAACGCCCAAGGTAAAATGGAATTTGTGCATACGCTGAATGGTTCTGGTTTGGCTGTAGGGCGCACCTTAGTGGCAGTGCTAGAGAATTATCAAAATACAGATGGTAGTGTGACTGTGCCGGAAGTATTAAGACCATACATGAACGGTTTGGAAAAACTGACTATTACTAAATAAACTTAATCAGCCTGCGCAATTTTAAATGTATTGCTATTAGGTGTATGGCTAGGTTGGTAGCGTTCTAAAATACGCTGATAGCTACGGATGGATTCAACAAAAATCACGGGTGCGCCACCACTAGCGTAGCCGTATTTGAGTGTGGTGAAATATTCAGGGTCATTTAGCATGACCAGCGTCTTTTTAATATCCGCCCAACGGTCTGGGTTTAAATTCAAACGTTTAGCCAGCACTCTGGCATCTTCAACATGCGCATAGCCAATGTTATAGGCCGCTAAAGCCATATAGGTGCGGTCTGGCTCTGGAATGCGATCTGGTACCGTTTTTATCATCTTCACAATGTACTTGGCGCCGGCAGGCACGCTTTGTTTTGGATCTAATCTGTCAGTCACGCCCATTAAGTCAGCGGTACTTTCTGTAAGCATCATTAAACCCCGCACGCCAGTGGGTGAAGTGTTAAATGTATCCCAATGCGATTCACGATAACTCACCGCTGCTAGTAAGCGCCAATCAATACCTGTAGTTTCTTGCGCTTGTTTGAATAGATGTTGGTATTTAGGTAACAAGCTATTTGATAGCTTAAGGAACGCTGTAATGTCTTGTGTATTCAATCGGTTACTGCTGCCGTAGTAACGGTCTAACAAGTTACGCAAGGTGCCATCTTTGCGAATCTGGTCAAAGAATTTATTTACCTTTTTTACGAGTTGCGGGTCCGCATTTTTTGGCAAAGCCCATGCAATATTTTCTGGCTTGCCTAAAGCCATGCCCACTGACAAGTTTGGGTAATAATTTTGCATCATGGCAACCAAATGACTATCTGCTATTGTGAAGTCTAAAACGCCATTGGCTACTTGGTCTAACAGTAGTTCCGAGTTGGTTTGGCGTAAAGCTTGCCATCTTAATTTAGGTTGTTCTTTTTGAATCTCACTCAGGCGCTCTGCAAAGCTTGTACCTGCTGGCACTGCAATGGTTTTGTCGACTATGGCGGCTAAGTTTCGTGGCTTATCATTTGATTCATTGTCGTAAATGAGTTGTTGCTGCGTTTCTTGATAGGGCTTGGCAAACTGGACAAGCTCTTTTCTAAGATGTGTCACAGACAGGTTTGCTGCGGCAATGTTTGCCTGACCTTTAAGTAGCGTTGGGATGACCTCACTGATGCTGTTGACCAATAAAAACTTGATTTGATACTCTGGAGCGTACTTCTTTACAAACAAAGTCGCTAAATCATATTCAATGCCAGCATATTCATTATCACCATTGAGATAATAAGTGGCGGGGCCATTATGAGTCACAAAAACTAGCTCGTGGCTATTCAGTGCGTCCTGTTTGGTGAGCTTGTTAGCTTGTTTTGACGGGTTATCAGACAAATCACAAGCAACCACGAGCAAGCCAACTAATACAAAAAAAACCCAGCGCAACAATTGGCTAAGCTGAATAGCACTTGTTTTACTATACATACGCATGGAGTAAGTTAAATCCAACGCTCGCTTATAAGACCGTTAGCTGCAATAAATACAGCATCTGTTAAGCCATAAAAAATGCCATGTTCAACAACGCCAGGCGTATTGCTGATTAAGTCATTCAGCGTTTTAGCATCAAGTGATCGGTCAAACGTCATGTCGAGCACATAGCTACCGTGAGAGGTCACCCAAAAACCATCTTTTGCTGCGTTGGGACGTAAGTTACCTTTTGCGCCTGCTGCCTCTAGACTTTTCTTTGTGAGTTGCCAAGCAAATG
>JANLZY010000246.1:0-16341 GCA_031359365.1 Methylotenera sp.
CCTTTGGATGCCGATGGCATTGCTCGTAGCATTTATTTGTGGGAAGGGCTGGGTTCAGCAGGTCTTCAGCACTTCTCACAAGCCGTGCTAGAGGTGGCCAAAGAGCTGCCAAGCAATATCAGCTTATTTCCTGCCAGCGTATTACGCACAAAAAAAACATTAGCTAAGCCAGATAGCTTAATTTCACTTGATGAACGCAGAGTTAAGTTTTTAGGCCCACCTGGACATTTTCGACGTATTTCTTACATTAGCGTACTCACTGGAGAATTTCCCGCTCATTTCTTTAAAGATAAAGTTGTTTTGGTTGGTGCAACTGCTGTTGGTATGGGGGATGTATTACCTACGCCAGTGTCAGCGCAAATGCAGCCCATGCCCGGTGTTGAGTTTCATGCAAATGTTATTGCGGCGATGCGGGATTCAGCGTTAATCCTTAATGCGCCTATATGGCTTACTTGCTTGCTGAGCGTTATGCTGGCTTTAATTCCATTATTATTCTTACCAAAACTCAGTCCATTAAAATCTTTGCTTTCTATCATTGTTTATTATTTTATAGTGATGGTGATGGCTATCGCCATGCCACCTCTCTTTAATATTTGGATACCGCCAGCAAGTGCGTTAATCGCAATACTACTTGCTTACCCTATATGGAGCTGGCGTAAGCTGGAGTCTGCTCAAGTCTATTTAGATCTCGCACTCAAAAACCTTCACGACGATTTAGCATTGTTAGGTGTAGATGAAGGCGAGCTGGCGTACGACAATGATAAAGACTCTATGCGCTCACGCATTTCTAATGTCAGGCTGGCTTCAAAGCACTTGCGAGATCTACACGGTGTGAGGCGAGATACCTTATCATTTATTTCACATGATTTGCGCGCGCCGCTTGGCGCTGCAATTATGTTGCTGAATGAAGATGATGGTCATCACAAGCATTTGCCACGTATTGCCAATATGCTTAATAAATCTCTCGCTATGGCTGATAGCTTTCTGCAGTCATCAAGAGCCGAAATGGCTGATGCGAGTAGATTTCAAGATTTAGATTTCGTGAGTCTAGTTCAACAAGCCTTGGACGATGTTTATGCGGTAGCGCATTCCAAAAAAATAATACTCAATACACATTTGCCTGACACTAATCTTTGGTTGAAAGGTGATTTTGGTTTGTTGCAGCGTGCTGTTACGAATGTTTTGTTGAATGCAGTGAAGTACTCTCCAGTTGATGGCATGATCTATGTAGAGTTGAACGAAAAAAATAATGATGCGATATTAAGCATTGCTGATGCTGGGCCAGGCATCGAAGCAGAAAGAATCGCTAAGTTATTTAAGAGATTTAGCCGTGCAGAAGGTGACCACCAAGCTGCGGAGGGCACAGGTTTAGGTTTGTATTTTGTAGATGTGACCATTAAAAAACATAGCGGTGGTGTTTTGGTACGTAGTGAACTCGGTCATGGCGCAACATTTATTTTGACTTTGCCATTAGAGTTGCAAGAAATTTAATCTAAAACTTAATTAACATTACTTAATAAATTTAACGATTAGCAGTCAATACAAAAAATAGTTTGTGATAAAAGGTTAATCAAACAGTGCTTATAACGACAGCGCTAAAATTTTAATATATAATCTTGCACTAGATTTTATGCATGACTTCAGCAATTTCAAATATTTAATTAGCTTGCCTAGTTAACAGGTTTGGAGAGCAAGAATACTTTCAAATAATTTTCAGGAGGCAATCAATGGCAAATTTATTAGACCAACTCAAAGCAATCACAACTATCGTGGCCGATACTGGTGATGTAGAAGCGATTAAAGCAGTAAAGCCAGTGGATGCAACAACTAATCCATCATTAGTTTTAAAAGCAAGTCAATTGCCACAATACGCACCTCTAATTGAAACAGCGATTGCTTATGCAAAAGCGCAAGGCGGTACTAAAGCAGAACAAATTGACAGCGCAGCTGATAAGTTAGCGGTGTTGATTGGTGCTGAAATTACTAAAGAAGTACCAGGTCGTATCTCAACTGAAGTAGATGCACGCTTGTCTTTCAACTTAGATGCAATGGTGGCTAAAGGCCGTAAATTGATTGCGCTTTACGCAGAGTCTGGCATTAGCAAAGACCGCGTGTTGATTAAATTAGCTTCAACATGGGAAGGTATTAAAGCGGGTGAAATTCTTGAAAAAGAAGGCATCCAATGTAACCTAACATTATTATTCGGTTTCGGCCAAGCACGCGCATGTGCTGAAGCCGGCGTATTCTTGATTTCACCATTCGTTGGTCGTATCTTAGACTGGTATAAAGCTAAAAACCCAACAACGGAATACACGCAAGAAACAGATCCAGGTGTAGTTTCAGTGCGCGCAATCTACGCATACTATAAAGAGCATGGTTATAAAACAGTGGTAATGGGCGCGTCATTCCGTAACACTGGCGAATTGATTGCTTTGGCTGGCTGTGATCGTTTAACTGTTTCACCAAACTTATTGCAAGATTTGGCAGCAACAGAAGGCACTCTAGTACAAGTGATGAAAGACAATGGCGCAACTAAGACAGCACCAGCAAAAATGACTGAAGCAGAGTTCCGCTTTGAATTGGACCAAGATGCAATGGCTATTGAGAAATTGTCAGAGGGTATCCGCGGTTTTGTTGCGGATCAAAACAAACTTGAAGCGGCTTTAAGCGCAAAATTGTAATTTAGTCAAATTCTAAATTTTGTAATTTGAATGTAATGTTACAAGTTTAGAATTGACTTATATTTGCTAGACATTTACTATAAGTGTCCAGTTTTTAGTGTAGTAAAAAATTATAGTATTAAATTAGCATTTCAGCCTTAGATAAGGTTGAAATGGAGTTTTTTTACTAAAATAGCAATAAATTAGTAAGATTTTAAAAAATTATTAAACGGAGAAACACCATGGCATTAACACAAATGGCTTTAGATTCATTAGATTTTGACGGTACAGTTGCATTAGCAACATTAGTTGCACCACACGTAGACATTCTTGAAATCGGTACACCTTGCATTAAGCACAACGGTGTTAAATTACTTGAAGTTTTGCGCGCTAAATTCCCAAACAACAAAATCTTAGTTGACTTAAAAACAATGGATGCTGGTTTCTACGAAGCTGAGCCATTCTACAAAGCTGGCGCTGACATCTGTACAGTTCTAGGTTGTGCTGATATCGGTACAATCAAAGGCGTAATCGATGTTGCTAACAAATACGGCAAAAAAGCTCAAGTTGATTTGATCAACGTTGCTGATAAAGCTGCTAAAACTAAAGAAGTTGTTGCTGCTGGTGCACACATCATTGGCGTTCACACTGGTTTAGATCAACAAGCTGCTGGTCAAACACCATTCAATGACTTAGCTATGGTTGCTGCTTTGAACCTAGGCGTTGAAATTTCAGTTGCTGGTGGCGTTAAAGCTTCTACAGCTGCTCAAGTACGTGATGCTGGCGCAACTATCATTGTTGCTGGTGCTGCTATCTACGGCGCTGCTGATCCTGCTGCTTCTGCTGCTGAAATCACAGCTATTGCTCACGCTTAATTTTAAGCTTGGTTTTAATTAACCAAACTCAATAAGTAATTATTGAAATGAGTAATTAAAAAATCCCGACTCTTTATCGAGTCGGGATTTTTTTTAATAAAGTGTTTAAACATGGTGATTTATTAAAAGAGCTTAGTTTAATTACAACATCTGGCTTAATTACAGTGCCATTGAATATTTAAGGAAAAAATCATGAGTAGCAGTCAAAAATTAATTTTAGACAAATTAACGAGCATTCTGTCTGAAACAGATAATTCTAAAGCCGCTGAGCTTTTAAAGTTAGTTGAAAGTGCTGGCCGCACATTCATCGGAGGCGCAGGTCGCTCACTATTAGTTTCACGTTTCTTTGCTATGCGCTTAGTGCATGCAGGCTACAACGTCAGCATGATTGGTGAAGTGGTCACTCCAGCAATCAAGGCAGGTGATTTATTGCTTTTGGTTTCAGGCTCAGGCGGTACAGAAACATTATTGCCGTTCGTAAAAAAAGCAAAATCTGTTGGTGCTAAATTAGTTGTTGTTTCAATGAAAAAATCATCTGCAATGGCTGATGTTGCTGATCTAGTGATTCAAATTGGTAACGACAATAGCTTCCCACTAACAAAAGGCATGCCTATGGGCTCACAATTTGAGCTTTCAACTTTAGTATTCTTAGAAGCGGCTATTGCTGATTTGATTTTCGCTAAAGACTTAACAGAAGAAGGCATGCGCGCAATTCACGCTAACTTAGAGTAATTGTTCTAAAGTAGTTATTCTGGTATAACTACTGAGAATCATTATTTTTGTTTGTTAAAAGCCCGACTTGTCGGGCTTTTTGTTGGCTTAAACTTTAGTGCTCGATTCTTTCAAGTTGCTCTGTTGAGATTTGCTTCTGGTGTAGTGCTGTGGCGAGTAATGCAGCGCTTACCTTCATTTCTTTTAGCATAACTAAATCATCGGCATTTCTAATGCCACCAGCCGCGATAATATTAAAACCTTTTGCGCGCGCTATAGTTTTCTGCATTAAATCAACATTCACACCATTGTTCGCTCCAACATTGCTTAGAGACATCACAATGACATCCTGTGGCCAATATTCTGTATTGGTGAGCAGTTCCGTTGGACCTTGGTAACCAAGCGGCATGAAGTCTAACGATAGAATGTAGTTTTTGTCTTGAATGTTAAGCGAAGTGTAATCGCCAATATTAGCAAAGTTTTCACTACCAACTATTAAGTGAATATCGAGTTTCTGCCAAAGGCTAAGTTCGACGTTGTTGCTAATTCCAGCATCAACCCACAACTCAAGCGCTGGGTAAAGTGCTTTAATAGAAGCAATCACGTTATAATTATTTTCGTGGCTAGTATCTAACTTTTGAATAGCATTTAAGTCCGCAATATAGACCTGCTTAAACGGATAAACATCTAATAAAGCCGCTACAATATCTAATGGTTGTGATGACGGTGTTAGCTGAGAATGTATCGCTTGATACGCCGCTCGTTCACCTTTTTTTGCATGAACCACCACACCATTTAATAAATCGATTACTGGAATAACTTTCAAAATGGTACCGCCTAAAGTAGAGCCGCTGTTAAAACTGTTTGTATGCGAGTTTATCACTGGTGGCGGTTTATGTGCAGAGGCATTGCCTGCGTCGATGGTTAAAGAAGGTGCGTTAATGCGTGATGCTTTACTGGCTGACTTGATTGAGCTTGATGGCTATGAAATTGTGACGACACACGATGCAAGATTGGCGGCTTCGTCTTTAGTTAAAAGTAGTTTGCAAATTGATAACAACTTCGAAGATAGCTTTAAAAGTATGCTATCTCAGGTTGATCTTGTTTGGCTGATTGCGCCAGAGTCAAATGGTACTTTGTTGAAGTTAAGCGAGATGTGCTACGAAGCAGATGTGATTTTTTTAGGCTGTGAGTTTGATTCTACCTTAACTGGTACAAGTAAATCTTTGACTTACGAGGCTTTAAACGAAGCAAAAATATTCACAATACCTACCATTGCAGGTGATGATTTTGTCCTAGATGACGAATTTACTGCTGCTCAATCCCTACAAGCGCTTAACCATAGTCGTTGGGTTGCAAAGCCTGAAGATGGTGCAGGTTGTGATGACATTAAAATATTTGATGATTTGCAAAAATTAATGACTTGGCTAAAAGAAGATGATCGATATTTAAACTATGTTATTCAGCCATATCAGCAAGGCATTGCTGCGAGCTTGTCTATGCTTTGCCGAGCTGGTAAGGGCTGGTTATTAAGTTGTAATAAACAAAATATTAGCCTTAATGCTGATACGTTTAAATTAAGTGGCATTACAGTAAACGGCATGCAGGTTTATTGGCAACGGTTTGAAACGCTTGCGCGCAAAATTGCTAAAATGTTGCCAGACGCTGCTGGATATATAGGTGTTGATGTGATTGTCGATGTTGAAAATGACAAGATTTATGTTGTTGAAATTAATCCTCGACTTACCACTAGTTATGTCGGTTTGCGCGAGGCAATCGGGCATAATCCAGCCAAAATAATTTTAGAAAGTATTAAAGACTCCAATTTTACGATGCCTGCGTTACAGAGAAACATGGTTGAAATTTCATTATGAGTAAATCACCTGTCATAGGCTGGGATGTCGGCGGGGCGCATCTTAAAGCCGCTTTGCTGGATGCTGAAGGTAATTTGTTGCAAGTACTTCAAGTGCCGTGTGCGTTGTGGCGCGGTTTGAATGAATTAGAAACTGCTATTGATAAGGTGTTGAGCCAGTTTTATATTTCAAGTGCAATACACGCAATTACGATGACAGGTGAGCTTGTCGATTTATTCACCAACCGTCAAATTGGCGTAAATGAAATTAGTCGTGTTATGCATGCCAAACTTGTAGGTAATAAACAGTTTTACACAGGCGCCCACGATTCAGATTTTGCTGGATTTGTAGCGATTGATGAAGTGAATGCTCATTGGCAGCATATTGCCTCTGCTAATTGGTTAGCAAGTGCGAGTTTTGTTGCCAAGCAAGTAGGGCATGCTTTGTTGATTGATATTGGCAGTACAACCTCAGATTTTGTTTTGATTGCTGAGCATCAACCAGTTTGCTTGGGCTTAACCGATGCTGCGCGTATGCAGACTGAGGAGTTAGTTTACGCTGGTGTTATACGCACGCCACTGATGGCGCTTACGCAAAAAGTTCAGTTTGAGACTTCCGTCACGTCTGTTGCGGCTGAGTATTTCGCGACTACGGCAGATATATACCGTTTGACTGGTGACTTAGTGGACGAAGACGATATGACGGATACTGCGGATGGCAAGGAAAAGACTCCCAATGCAAGTGCGCGGCGTGTAGCACGTATGATAGGACACGATTCTGATGATAAGCCTTTAGAAACTTGGATAGCGTTAGCACAGGCGTTTAAACAGCAGCAAGTTTCACGTTTACAAGAGGTGGTAACCAAGCATATTGTACGCGTTAAAAATAATGCCAGATTAAGTATCATAGCTGCGGGTGCGGGCAGTTTTATAGCACGAGAAATCGCAGATAATATGAAGTTACCACATTTAGACGTGGCAGATTTTATTGCTATGCCGCAATCTTCTAACGATAGTGAATTAAAACATTGGGCAAAGGTCTGTTTGCCTGCCTATGCTGTAGCTTATTTGGCATTCCATAATAATTAAATGCAATAGAATCCAACATGAATTTGCTTAAACACAATTTGAAATATCAAGTGAATACAGCGCAGTTATTTGCACGCTTAAGTCATAAACCTTGGGCGATATTGCTCGATAGCGGCCAACCACATGGCCAATATGGGCGTTATGACATTATTGTGGCAGACCCGTTCATCACAGTGAGCACCATTGACGATGGTGCTAAAACCAAGACGGAGATTACTCGGCAGGACCAGATGGAAGTAAGTGCTGATGATCCTTTCGATATTCTGAACAACCTGATGGCTCCTTATAAAGCTGCGCAAAATGTTTTGCCATTTTGTGGGGGAGCGGTTGGCTATTTTGCTTATGATTTAGCGCGACAGGTTGAAACTTTGCCTAATTTGAGTTTACTCAATCCGACTATTCCGCACATGATGGTAGGAGTTTACGATTGGGCAGTGGTAGTCGATCATCGTGAGAAAACGGCCTGTTTGATTTCAAATGGATTTCAGCAATCTACACATGATGATTGGGCTGATTTATGTACTTTATTTGATGCGCCTATTGAGTCACAATCCTCTGCAGAATCGCAAAGTTCAGATACCTTTGAGCTAACCACTGTTGTCACCAGCAATATGGATTTTAGCCAGTACGCCAAGGCTTTTAAAGCGATTAAGCGTTATATTATTGAAGGTGATTGTTACCAAGTGAATTTAGCGCAACGTTTCTCGGCTAAAGCACATGGAAATGCTTGGGCTGCTTATAATAAGCTTAGAGAGATTAGCCCAGCACCTTTTATGGCTTATATGAATTTTGGTCGTTTGCAGGTGCTTTCAGGGTCACCAGAGCGGTTTTTACAGGTGGTGGGTAAGTATGTGGAAACGCGGCCAATTAAAGGCACTAGGCCGCGTTCTGAAGATGCTGAGCAAGATCAGAAATATGCAGATGATTTACAAGCGAGCATTAAAGACCGTGCTGAAAACTTGATGATCGTTGATTTATTGCGTAATGATATCAGCAAGAGTTGCGAGATTGGCTCAGTGAAAGCAGACAAACTGTTTCTATTACAAAGCTTTGCTAACGTGCATCATCTGGTCAGTATCGTCACTGGAATATTAAAACCGGGCAAATCTGTCATTGATTTACTCCGCGGTTGTTTCCCTGGCGGCTCGATTACAGGTGCGCCAAAATTAAGATCTATGCAAATTATTGAAGAATTAGAACCCAATCGACGCGGCGTTTATTGTGGTGCCATTGGCTACATTGGTTTTGATGGCAATATGGATACGAATATTGCAATTCGTACTGCTGTCTATTCACAAGATGAGAGTGGCGCAGGTGAAATCAATTTTTACGCTGGTGGCGGCATCGTGGCAGATTCAGTTTTAGAAAAAGAGTACGCTGAAACTTTGGACAAGGCTTCAAGTATGATGAAAACGATGCGTTTCTTTACGCATGCGGATTAGATAATTATTTGAGGGTAGTCACATGTGGGTAATCAAATTAGGCGGTAGTTTGCTAGGCGCACCAGAGTTGTTGCGCTGGCTTGAGCTATTAGTGAAATTTGGTGACGGTAAAGTGGTGATTGTGCCTGGTGGCGGTTTGTTTGCAAATTCTGTACGTGAGGCGCAGCAAATTTCAAATGTTAGCGATGAAGTGGCACATCAATTAGCACTTTTAGCAATGGATCAGTTTGGCATATTGCTTGCGAGTATGAACCCTGGCTTGGTTACCGCCAGTAGTGAGCTGGAGCTAGCGGAGCGCGGCTGGCAACATCGCGGCATAGTGTGGCTACCCAGCAAAATGGCCTTGGCTGATACTAGCATTCCGCAAAGCTGGCAGGTGACATCCGATAGTTTGAGCGCATGGCTTGCCAATAAATTAGGCGCGGAACAGCTCATATTGGTGAAGTCTAAGTCTTTAATCACCTATCAAAAAGAAGCGCCAAGCAAGTTACAGCATTTAGTAGATGATGAATTGATAGATAGTCAGTTTGTTAATTTTTCTGCGGATAAGAGTTTTCAAGCATGGGCGTTAAATAAAGCAGATTACTCAATTTTTGAGCAAGGTTTTAGTGTGCAAAAGCTGCAAGAAAAAGGTTTGCAGCTCAATAATATAATCAGTTAAAGGTGATGTTATGACGACAAGTAAAGTGTATTCCGAGCAAGAGGTCGAAGATAAATTAAAGGCTGAGCTGCCACATTGGTATTTAGAAAATGGCTGGATACGCCGTAAGTATAGAACTAGCGGCTGGAAAGCCACGCTCATGGTGGTAAATACGGTAGGGCATTTGGCTGAAGCTGCGTGGCATCATCCAGATTTAACGGTTTCTTATGCGTTTGTGATTGTGAAGTTGTGCACACATGATGCTAAAGGCATCACAGATAAAGACTTTGAGTTAGCAACGAAGATTGAATCAGTGATTGCCTGGCAACCCGCATTAGAAGGTGGTGTGCTAGAAGGCACACCTAATGAAGATGCGCGTTTTAAGTATATTAAATACGATTAACTTTAATAGCTACTCAGTAAATCTATCTTTTTTAAACTGCCCGAAATGCAACATAATCGTGGGCAGTATTAACAAGTTTAGAATTGTTGAAGTCACTAACCCACCAACAATAATCGTCGCCATTGGGCCTTCGATTTCTCGCCCTGGCTGGCCACTACCTAGGGCTAAAGGTAGCAAGCCTAGCGCTGTTACCAGTGCTGTCATTAAGATTGATGGTAGTCTTTCTGATGCGCCGCGTATACAGGTTTCTAGCCCCCAAACACAATTTTCTTCGTCAATCAGGTGCTGATAGTGCGATACCATCATGATTGAGTTGCGCAGTGTGATGCCAAATAGTGTGACAAAGCCAACTAATGAGCCTAATGAAATCCAGCCACCAGTGAACATAGCTGCAATCACACCGCCAATCAGTGCGAAGGGTAGGTTAGCAAAAGTGAGTAACAAGTTGCGCAATCTGCCAAAGGCGATATACAGCATCAGGAAGATACCAACCGCTGCAAGCAATGAATGCACAATTAAGTCTTCGCGTGATTTTGCATTGGCTTCAGCTTCGCCTGTATAAGTCACAAAATTGCCAGACGATAATTGGACTTCAGTTTTAATACGCTTTTTCATTTCACTCGCAAAACTAGCTATGTCACGGTTATGAATGTTGCAAGTGACGGTTTGGATGCGTTTAGCCCCTGCATGTAGAATTTTTGAGCGGCCATTTTCTTGGCTAATGTCAGCTACATCTTTGAGGTAGATAATTTTGCCGTCAGGATTTTTAAGTGGCAGCGAGCCAATTTCACGCAAATCATCTCGAACGGAGCGGCTAAACATCACATTCACGCTGGTCACTTGATTGCCTTGATAGATTTGCGAAGCTTGCACACCTTCATAGGCTGCCTGTATGTTTTCTAGGACATCAAGTGATTGTAAGCCATACAAGGCAAGCTGCTCTGGTCGTAAGCGTATGGTGAGTTCTGGGGTGCCTGGTGGAGATTGAATTTGTACTTCTGACGCGCCTGGAATACTGCTAAGTATGTTGGCTACTTCGCGTGCATCACGGTCTAGAGCATCTAAATCTTGTCCGTGAATATTAATGACCATAGCGGCGGTGAAGCCTGAAATGGTTTCTTCAATACGTTCAGTTAAAAAAGTGTTGATGGCAAAAGTCACGCCGATAAAGCCTGTTTCAGCTTTACCGTCATTATCATCATCAACAGCTTCGCCCGCCAATTCTTCACGTATGTTATTGAGTACGCGGTTTTGTTCCAGGCCTGACAAACTATCTAACTCAACTTCAAACTCACTGTAATGTGTGCCAAAGGTATCTGCGGCATTAGGTGCGCGACCAACCCATTGCGTCACTGATTTAACGCCTTTGATGTGGCCAACAACCGTAGCAACTTTTTCACCTATGCGTAAAGACTCGCGTGCAGACGTTCCAGGTACGGCAGTCATGTGCATGATGTAATGGCCTTCATGCAGATTGGGGATAAATTGACTTTTAAATAAAGGCAAAATGCCTAGACCTAGCGCAATAATGATAGTTGTCAGGCTAATCACCGTTACATAGTTACGCTCAATACGCCGCAATAAGCGGATGTAGCCTTTTTTCATCCAAGCAATGAGCGGTGGATCGCTACTGTCTAATTTTCCACGAGAAAAAAATATGTAACATAAAGCAGGGGTTAAAGTTAAAGCAACTACTAAAGAAGCTACAATCGCGCTAATGTAAGCATAGCCCAAAGGTGCAAACAGTTTGCCTGCTACACCTGATAGTGTTAGTAGCGGTAAAAATACCAGCACGACAATAATCGTCGCATACACAACCGAGCTACGCACTTCCATAGAGGCGTTGAATACGACTTGATGAGCAGGCAGAGGGTTAGTTAATAGCCGATTTTCACGCAAGCGCCTAAAAATATTCTCAGTGTCAATAATCGCATCATCGACGACTTCGCCCAATGCAATCGCTAAGCCGCCTAGCACCATAATATTCAAGCCAGTGCCAAAGTAGCCCAACACGATGGTAGCTGCGAGTAGTGAAAGTGGAATAGCCGTGGCAGAAATAAACGCAGTACGCACATTAAACAAAAACAGAAATAACACAGCAATCACTAGCGTTGAGCCAATTAAAATATCAGTTTTAACACCATCAATTGCGGTTTCGATAAAGCTAGCAGGGCGGAACAGTGCAGGGTAAAACGTGATTTGCTGCGCCTTTAGTTCTGGCGCTAGTTCGCGCATGGCCTTTTCAACCGCTTCTGTTACCGCTTTGGTATTGGCGCCCAATTGACCTTGTACAGAAAAGTACACACCTTCTTTGCCGTTAATGGCGGCGGCACTAATGGCTGGTGCCGCGCCCTCAACTACGTGGCCTAAGTCGCTCAAACGTACTGTTTGACCGTTGCGGTGCACAATCGGCATTTGCCCAAGCTGACCTACGTTTTTAGCTTGGCCTTCTGTATTAATTAAAATACGTTGATTATTATTTTCAATATAGCCCGCGCCGCGGACGCCCGTAACGCGCGCCGTTGCCGTCAGTACTTCCTGAATCGATAAGTTATAGCGTATGAGTTTGCTTGGATCCACCAGAATCTGAAATTGCCGTACATCACCGCCCAACACGTTCACATCTGCCACGCCAGGCACCGCCATAATGTGTGGGCGTATTGTCCAATCTACCAATGTACGTAGCTCCATCAAACTACGTTTATCTGAAGTAATGCCCATCCCTAGCACCGTGCTGGCGCTTGATGCCAAAGGCGTAATGTTGGGCACGATATTTTTTGGTAATTGATTATTCAGCGTGGCTAAGCGTTCCGCCACCACTTGTCTGTTGCGATATATATCAGTATTTTCATCAAAAACAATCGTGATAACAGACAAGCCGGGGATAGATTGTGAGCGCATAGACTCAACACCTACAGTGCCTGAGAGTGTGGTTTCTATCGGTTGAGTGACTAACTGTTCTACTAGGCTAGAGGATAAGCCCGGCGACTCAGTTTGTATAACGACTAATGTAGGCGAGAACTCGGGAAATACATCTAAATTAGTGCGGCTAAGGCCATACACGCCGTACACGACGAGTAGGCAGGCTAAACCAATGATCACGCCATGGAAACGAATAGAAAAGCGGACGAGAGCGGACATCATGATGGAGATTAGTCCTCGTTCTCATTTTTAATCTGATATTTCAATTCCTCTGATAACAATAGTTGCGCGCCACTAATTACAACGTCATCATTTGCTGCTAGCCCTGTAGTGTTATACCAACCACTAATCGCTTCACTTTCAATTTCAACCTCAGTGCTAATCAGGCGACGAACAAATTTATCTGCGCCAATTTTTTGGTAAACCCATGCCTGATTAGAGTACCAAACAACGGCTTCATGCGGAATAATTACGCCAGAACTTGCCTTGTCTTGCGTGTTAAGCCTTGTTGTTACGCGCATACCAGCACGCAGGCTGCCAGCGGGCGCACGATAAAAATAAGTTTTACCTTGAATGGTACTGTCAGCTTGCGGCGCATCTGAGATATATTGCGCTTTAACAAGCTGCGTTTGCGAACCCATAGGGGCAATTTGCAATGTGGTATTTTTATTTGGTGTAACGTCAAAAGGCAAGGTGATTTTTAGCAGTACTTCATGTGATTGCAAAAGCGATTCAAACTCACGGTTACTTGTAGTTTGCGTTGCCCAATTGGCTAGCGTATTGCCCCATTGCTGCCGCATATTATCCCGTATGCTGTTTGCTAATATAGCAGAGGTGGTTAATTTTGCTTTCTCACTATTCAAGCTCGCTTGTGCTTCTTGCACAGCGCGATCAGACACGTTTTTATCATCTTGGTTTAAAAGCTGTAAACGGTGTAAATTTTGCTCCGCACTTGTCATCGTTGAACGCGTTACATTGCCATCAGCAAGGGCCGCTAAATAGCGAGTACGCATTTCAATTAAGCTATCAATAGCCTCTACTGTGCCGAATGATGCCGTTGTCGACTGGTGTTCTGAGATTTGTAGTTTAGTGCTCTGTATGCCGCTTTGTTGTTGTGATGCGATTGGCAATATAAGCGTTGCCGCACCTTTTTCATTTGATTTGTTAGTGACTACCAATGATTTAGTTTCAACGCCTTCTTCGCCTTTGGTGGTCGCTGCTTCATATTCATCTTTACCGTAAAAAATTAAGAGCCAAAATAAAATAACAATTAAAGCCGCTTGCAGGCCGATGATGATGGTTGCCTTACGGTTCATTTTTCACCCTCTAGTTTAATCTTAGCTTTCACTATGTTTGAACCTGTAGCATCAACATCAAGCAGTGGTATTTGCAAAGTATTCTCTAATTGGTCTAATGATTTGCTTAGCTGAAAGTTAGCTATAGCTACATTCTGCTCAGCGTTAATGTCTTCTAGTTTGGCATAAGTCATTTCTAACCTGTCAATGTCACCTGCAGCTAACTTGCGCTGCATACGTTGAGTGTTTGATTTTTGTTGAATCAACAGGCGTTGCTGATGCTCTAGCGCTTGCTTAGCCTGATTAACTTCAGCATTTGCAATATTCGCCTCTAATATCACTTTGGTTTGCAATGCTTCAAATTGCGCAGCCTCAACTTCGCGCAGCATCGTTGCCTCAGCAATAGCGACCTTGTTTTTATTCAGCAAGCTAAGCAGGCCTGACAAACCAAGCGACCAAATGTTATCGCCAAACTCATAAGCTACCCCTGGGCTAATCACAATGTCAGGATATTGCCCGGCGATTTCTAATTTCAATTTAGCCTCTGCCATCGCATAACGTTCAAGTGCAATTCGAATATCTAAACGGTTTAGCAGAGCAGTTGTCTGTAAATTAGCGTTTGGAATATTGTCTAATGGCTGCTTACGGTCAATTGCCAGTGACATTGCCTCTATTTTTGCTAGAGGCAGCCCAATATTGCTGGCAAACTTAGATAGCAATATTAATTTATTTTGTTGCGCAGAGTTGACATTGGCGCTAACAGTTTGTAATTGTAGTTTTGCATTGCTAAGCTCAATATTAGAAGCAGCACCTGCGCTGACGCGCTTTTGGTACATATTCACGATTTCTTCGCGACGCAATTCTTCTTCTGATAACAAACGTAATTGAGTCTGATTAAATGCAAATTCTGTCAGCGTTTGCGCAATATTGTGTCTTAATTGCCAAGCCGTTTGTGCAATTTCAAGTTTGGCTGCTTGTGATAAATGTTGAGCATTCTCTATACGTATATCACGCTTATTGGCAGTTTCTATGGGTATATCAATGCTCAAGCCAAAAGCAAATGGCTTTTTTGTTGGGTCTGGATCATCGCTGTGAGCCACATTAGCGTTAAGTGAAGGGTTTGCACGTTGCGCCGCTCTACTCTCAGAAGATTGCGCCGCACGCCACTGAGCGCGTTCCACATCTAATCTAGGATGAAAGAAAAGGGCGCAATAGGTAAGTTCATCTAAGCCCCACTGCTGAATTGGCAAGTGATCGACCGCGTAGCCGTTGTTTAGCAAATACTCTGTAAATGGCTTACCTGAAGGGTCTTTTAACTCAAATTTGGCAGCATTAGTTGCTGGTTCAATAGGTTTAGCCGCATATTTTTGAAAACTACACGCCCCTAAAGCTATTGAAAAGTAAGCCGCTAAGGCAATTGTACTCAGTAGCCTAGTAGGGTAGCTTGTCTTAAGTTGAACGTTCTTAATCAAAACAAAAGTTCAGAGCGGTAATAATGACAGTAGAAATAATGAATGCAAAATTTAGGCATCATTAACAGGAAGTGTTATTCAATGATTTCTGCATTTACTGCACTTAATGCATCTTGCAGGGTTTCTTCGTTTAAGCCGTTAATCGTTGTTGCAAGTAAGTCAGCAGCTTCTATCGTTGAAATAGGTAAGTCGTGACTATCCATTTCTGCAATCAAGCCTGCCGCAGCACCCGTTACTTTTAATAAAGATTGGCGCTCGCGCATTAAAAGTTCTAATTCAGCACGTAGCATACTGATTTCGTTTTGGTTGATGTTAGTTTGCATGGTATCGACTCTATTTAAATGGTGTTAATGATTCATATAATACATCTATCATTCTCGCATAATCGAAGCTAGCTCTGCTAGATAATCAGCTACAAACCTCAGCAAAAAGAATATTTAAAAGTATTCTTAATTAAATGTACAAATATTTTATTTTTATCTGTTCCCATTCGCAGTAGTTGAGATATAATGCCCGCTTGTTTGAAACGGCGGTACTTTAAGTCGTTATCTACCTGCGAGAGTGGCGGAATTGGTAGACGCACTGGATTTAGGTTCCAGCGCCTTCGGGTGTAAGAGTTCGAGTCTCTTCTTTCGCACCATTATTTAGTATTAAAAAAAGTCCCAAAGCCCCACACTTACTAGCCTTCAAGCTAATGACTGCGGGGCTTTTGCTTGTGGAGATACGTGGTGATAAACGGTTGCTTTACGCTATATCAAGATATAAAGCCTACCTATTTTATAACTAGCAATCCTACTACTCAGCCACCATTACGCAAAGTTTAGAATTGTAGTGCGTGAGAAGTGGTGAGCCACAAACTCTATGACAAAGCAACAGCCACTATTAAACGAAACCCCCAGCATTGTTGATTATGCTCACTTTTTCCGTTGTTCAGCCAGCCAACCTGCTTCAAATTGCATTGTGCGCATGTCATTGTGTCT
>JANLZY010000247.1:0-3153 GCA_031359365.1 Methylotenera sp.
AAGAAATTTTTATGAAAATACCAAAAAAATATACAAGCATCCTATTTGCCTTCTTGATGTCTTTGCTCATGGCTTTCATCATGTCTGGCGTGTTAGCTGCATTGTTTGCAGGCATTGATGCTCAGTTTGCTTCACACTGGATGGGTGCATTTATTCATGCTTGGCCAGTGGCATTTCCAGCCGTGTTGCTTGTTGCGCCTATCGTTAGAAAACTCGTCGCAAGTCTTACAGAATAAAGCTTACGGCACCTCTGAAAAGCGCATTCTAGCTTGTATCGTAGCCGTTCTGCGATTGAGGTAGGAAGTTGATTTATGTGCATCGTAATAACGCGGATTTGGAATCATAGCGGCTAATTTTGCAGCTTGTGCGCTACTCAGGCTAGCCGCACTGGTTTTGTAATAATGCCGCGATGCAGCTTCTGCGCCAAACACGCCATTACCCCACTCAATCACATTCAGGTAAATCTCTAAAATACGGCGTTTACTCAATACATTTTCCAGCATTACGGTAATTAGCGCTTCTTCACCTTTACGCCAAGGTGTGCGTTTGGTGGATAAAAATAAATTCTTAGCCAGTTGCTGACTAATCGTTGAGCCACCCGCAACGATTTTGCCTTTTTTGAGATTTTTTGCGTAAGCTTTCTCGATGCCTTCCCAGTCAAAACCTTCATGATCTACAAACTTTGCATCTTCGCTAGCGACGACTGCTCGTTTTAAATTGTTTGAAATTTTGGAATAATCCACCCACTGATACTTCAACTCTGCATCAGGTTTTTCTTCTTGAATGATTTCTAAGCGATCGACCATAAAAGCGCTAGAAGACGGGTTGAATTTTATCCACCAACAAATGTGCAAAAAGATCCAAAGTTGATATAAAAAAAGTAGCATAAAAAACACCACCAAGCCTCGGGTAAAATACCCGCCGAAGCCTAATGGTTGAGCACCCGGCCGATTATTCAGTAACCAATTTTTCATTATTTTATATTTCTTCTAAACTAAAATTAGTTAAGCTAAATTTCTAATTTGCTGAATCACGCTTTGTGTTTCAGGTCGCACACCACGCCAAAGATAAAAAGCTTCTGCAGCTTGCTCAACTAGCATACCAAGACCATCCGCCACTTGCGCGCCATTTTGTCTTGCCTGTTTCATAAAAGGTGTTTCACGACCGTACATCATGTCGTAAGCTAAAGAGCCTTCAGCAAAGATATTGTTGTGGATAGGCAAAGCGGTATCAGTTAAGCCTGTTGAAGTAGCATTGATGACAATATCGAATGATTGCGTTGATAAATCTTGGAATGCGCAAGCTGTTAAGGTTGTCATCTGATGTTTTTGCTGCATCTCAATCTTTTTAACCATACTTAGCGCTTTATCTAAAGTGCGATTTGCAATCACTAATACACTCGGACTTTTCACAAGAATAAGATGCAACACCCCTTCAGCCGCACCTCCCGCACCTAAAAGCAAAACACGTTTACCATTGATTGACGTTTTCAGATTTTCCTCAATATCGCGCACCAAGCCTGCACCGTCGGTATTATCAGCGATGATATCCAGCTCTTCAAACCGTAAAGTATTTGCCGCACCCGCACCAAGTGAACGCGGCGAATGGTGAGTTGCCAACTTATAAGCCTCAAACTTAAAAGGCACAGTCACATTCACACCTTTGTAACCACTAGCAATTAAATCTTTAACCGTTGCCTCAAAACCATCAAGCGGCGCTAATATGCGCTCATAGCTAATATCTTGATTAGTCTGCTTGGCAAAAGCCTCATGTATCAGCGGAGATTTACTATGTGATATTGGATTTCCTATCACAGCATACTTGTCAGTCATTATTTAGTTAGTCCAAGGCAAGCCAGCATATTTCCAGCCGTTAATCAGAGTGCGTTGTTTTAGCTCATTTGCTTCACCCTCAAAGCCTTCTAGCATGTTGTAAGCTTTATCAAAACCAATTTGCTCAGCTAACACTGCCGCATTATGTGACCGACCACCTGTGCGGCACATGAATATCACGGTAAGATTTTTATCAACCTTATCAGCAAGCTGCTTTGCGAAATCTTGGTTTTTTACCATACCTGGATAAGTCGCCCACTCTAGACTCATGACATTGGGCACTCGACCAACCAACTCTAACTCTGCTTGCGTACGCACATCTACCAAAATGACTTCAGGGCTATCTTGTAATAGCTCAAAGGTCTCAAGTGGCGTCAATGCGCCTGCATAAGGAAAGCTGTTATCAGTGGCACGCTTTTGCGCTAATTTTAAAATTGCATCTACATTACTCATGTGAATCACCTTATTAAATAGTTTTGCTGTTCTATATCTTAAATCTATATTTGAAATCATGTGCTCTATCAAGTTTCAACAATTTTACATTTGAAATTCTCAGCAATAATTTCTATAAAGTATATCTGTAAAACGGTGAAAATATTCACGCACCAACACAGCAAGTGATGCGCACCGTTTAAGTGCATTAATTATACAAACCGCACATATTTGGTGCTTTGTTTTAGATTGGATTTTAACACTTCTTTAAAAAAGCCGTTATTTGGTCTTTTCAGAATGGCACGTTTCCTGCTAATCTACTGAGTTGAATTATTTTGTTTTTTGTTTTGTAAGTTTAATCCTAACCCACACCACCAATAGGAGATTCTGATGTCAGTGGCTAATGTAATGAAAATGGTAAAAGAAAACGACATTAAATTTGTTGATTTTCGTTTTACTGATACTCGCGGTAAAGAACAACACGTCACCGTGCCTGTTTCACATTTTGACGAATCAAAATTTACAGAAGGCCACGCTTTTGACGGTTCTTCAATCGCAGGTTGGAAAGGTATTCAAGCATCAGACATGCAATTGATGCCAGATGCATCAACAGCCAATATCGATCCATTCATGGACGAGCCAACACTTATTTTAACTTGTGATGTTGTTGATCCAACTGACGGTAAAGGTTACGAACGTGATCCACGTAGCTTAGCTAAACGTGCTGAAGCCTACTTAAAATCAACTGGTTTAGGTGATACTGCTTATTTCGGTCCAGAGCCAGAATTCTTCATTTTTGACAGCATTCAATGGGATGTTGCAATGAACGGTAGTTCAGTGCGCATTAACTCAGAAGAAGGCGCTTGGGCGTCTGGCGAGAAATTTGAAG
>JANLZY010000434.1:0-3258 GCA_031359365.1 Methylotenera sp.
CATAATAACAGCCTTAAAAAGAACTAAAAAATATACTAAATAATGTACTATTTTGTATAGCTAAGCAACAACAATCTAAAAACATCCTTGAAATTTTCTCTACTATCCCCAACTACAGACTATCGTTTGATTTATTGATAAAGAGGATTTAACTCATGTCCCAAGAGAAAGAAACCGTGACTAAAATACAAGAGACCGCACAAACAGAAGCTCACCCAAAAGAATCCATGGCCTTTCAGGCAGAAGTGAAACAACTGCTTCAATTGATGATTCACTCGCTATACAGTAACAAAGAAATTGTGTTGCGTGAGTTGATTTCTAACGCATCAGATGCGGCAGATAAATTGCGTTTTGAAGCTGTGAGTAATGGTGGGCTTTATGATGGCGATAGTGAGTTAAAGATTCGCATTGCTTTCGATAAAGAAGCACGTACAGTGACTATTAACGATAATGGCATTGGTATGAGCCGTGATGAGGTGATTGCTAACATTGGTACGATTGCAAAATCTGGCACTAAAGAATTTTTCAATGCGCTTTCTGGCGATCAAGCCAAAGATGCGAATTTGATAGGTCAGTTTGGGGTGGGCTTTTATTCAGCTTTTATTATTGCGGATAAAGTCACATTAACTACTCGCCGTGCTGGCGCTACAACTGCAGTGCGTTGGGAGTCAGCAGGTGAGGGCGATTTCACATTGGAAGATGCTGATAAAGCGACTCGCGGTACTGAAATTGTATTGCACTTACGTGAAGGCGAAGACGAGTTCCTCAGTGACTGGAAGCTCAAAACTATTATTCGCAAGTATTCAGACCATATTACTTTACCGATCGTGATGAAAAAATCCGAGTGGAAAGACGGTGCTGAAGTAGCAACCGATGAAGATGAAACGGTGAATAAAGCGTCAGCATTGTGGGCGCGCAGCAAAAACGATATTACTGAAGAAGAATATCAAGAGTTCTATAAACATGCTTCTCACGACTTTGAGAATCCACTGGCTTATACGCACAGCCGTGTAGAAGGTAAGCAAGAGTATATTTCACTGCTTTACGTTCCAGCCAAAGCACCGTTTGACTTGTATGACCGTGACCGCCGCCACGGCATCAAATTGTATGTGAAACGCGTATTCATTATGGAAGATGCTGAGAAGTTGATGCCGCAGTACTTGCGTTTTGTGCGTGGCGTGATAGATACCTCTGATTTGCCATTGAACGTTTCGCGCGAGATTTTGCAATCTAGCCGCGATGTAGATGCGATTAAAGCGGGTTCGACTAAAAAAATCCTGGGTGTGCTTGAAGATATGGCTGAAAATAAGCCAGAAGATTACAATAAGTTTTACGCTGAGTTCGGCCGTGTATTGAAAGAAGGTCCGGGTGAAGATTTTGCCAATAAAGACAAAATTGCTGGCTTGTTAAGGTTTGCCTCAACCAAGGCTGATACTGATGTTCAAGAAGTCTCCTTTAAAGACTACATCGCACGTATGCAGCCTGAGCAAGATGTGATTTATTACATCACTGCAGAAAGCTTCGCCGCAGCGCAACACAGTCCGCATTTAGAAATTTTCCGCAAAAAAGGCATTGAAGTCTTGCTGATGTCTGATCGTGTGGACGAGTGGCTACTTGGTAGTTTGACTGAATTTGACGGTAAGAAATTACAATCTATAGCCAAAGGTGATTTGGATTTAGGCAAACTTGAATCTGATACTGAAAAAGAGATTCAAAAGAAAATTGAAGAAGAAGCGAAAACCTTGGTTGAGAAGATTAAAAACTCACTAGGCGATCAAGTCAAAGATGTGCGCGTGACGCACCGCTTAACTGATTCGCCAGCATGTTTGGTGAGCGATGCCAATGAATTGTCTGGTAACTTGGCGCGTATGTTAAAAGCCGCAGGACAAAATACACCAGATGCCAAACCTATCTTGGAAATCAACCCTGCGCATAAACTGGTTAAACGTCTCGAGGCAGAAACGGCTGATGCGGTATTCAGTGATTTAGCTTTTGTGTTGTTTGATCAAGCTTTGCTGGCTGAAGGTGGAACGCTGAATGACCCTGCAAGCTTTGTTAAACGTATGAATAGTTTAATTAGCTAGGTTTTAGTTAGTACATTAGGTAATAACAAGTTAATCATGACAAAAGCCCGCCTAACGTAAGTTGGGCGGGCTTTTTTTGCCGCTAACATAGTCAGTAATTAGAAGTAATCAAATAATCCTCACCACTACCCGCTAAGTCGCTCCCCATTGTAGCTGGTAGCTTAAACTTAAGGATAGGCTTGAACATTCCCTTTTGGAATCACGTTGTCTATCGGATTCAGGCCAGCGGCAAAGACCTGAACTAGCATTTCGTCCGGCTTGATTGCAGGTCGTGGGATATCGGCGAATGCGAGCTGATCGGATTTACCATAACGCTTTAAGATAAGTTCTTTCATTTTCATTTCCTATCAGTTTTACTCTTGCCATTACTATTTCGGCCATATGATTTACTGCTTGAACAACATACAGTCATGAATACTAGGCTTAATACAACCTCTATGAAAACGGCGGACAAGATGCCGCTGGTTGCATGCCCTGTTGAAAACTCATAAACACCGAGGAGCGCCAATATCATGCAGCCCGTGATAGTGCCGTAGATGAGGGCTGTACGGGTTGTTGAATGTTCTGCATTTCTAACCATGAAAAACATCACAGCGAGACCTGTATAAAGCGCTGCTATTCGTCTTGCAAGCAACCCAACCGAGGTTGTTAACTCCACTCCCCAGCCTGCTAGCATCTTATCTGGTGCAAACATCAAGATGATAGCCAACACTACAAATAGGATTGAACTAAAAACTGAAAGTCTATAAAAAGATAATAATTTCATGGTTGTTCCTTATGGTTGGTTAGCTATTGTGTTGAGTGAATCAAGCTTCATTTCTTTGCGAATGCCCATATCAACTAACGCAGCAGGGGCAAACCTTCTCAAGAAACTTAATCGGCATGCTAATTCCCCCGCGGTATAACGCAACTTAGGATGTTTGGCATTGGCTGCTTTCAGAACAACATTGGCGACAACTTTTGGATCGTCACCGCCTGCTACAGCGATTTTAATTAATTTTGCAAGTGCTTTCCGCGCTAAGTTGTACTCATCTATTTTAGCGTCTACTTCTAGGGTGTTGGCTTCAAACTGCGTATTGGTATAACCAGGCTCAATCACAGAAACACGAATGCCCCTTGTTCGCAGTTCATGATCTAGCGATTCTGAAAAGCCCTCTACTGCATGCTTAGTAGC
>JANLZY010000251.1:0-4899 GCA_031359365.1 Methylotenera sp.
TGTTCCTATGTAAATTGCTGCATGCCCAAAATGACCTGGGATAGTTTTGTCTGTGAGCGTGAACGGTGTCTTTTCTAGCAAAATATCGCCAGGCTGCAATTGTGCCAGCATATTTTTCAACATCACGGCATCATCTTTAAGTTTCCCAGCACGCCAGCGCACTATGCCCATGGTATTGCCGACCACTTTTGAACTGGTGAATTTGATTTTATTTAAACTACGCTCAGATAAGTCAACCGCACCATCAGCAGCTTTCACTGGCAAAGTAAAAATCTCTTGAAATACATTGCCACCCTTTAAGCCTTTAATCATCGGACTTTGTGCAACTTCACGATACAGCGACTGAATGGAAGTTGAGCTATGACCTATTTGCAGCTCAATTTCAGATTTATTATCTGCGAAAAATCTGACAGCATCGTTAAACGTTTTACGATACTCAGGGTTGTTAGAGCGCACGGTTGACGAGTCATAAAAACCTTCTGGTATACCGAATTCTGGGTAACCCTCGTTGAGTTTATTGCGTAGTAAATGATTGTTATCCAAGGCTTCATGCATTTCTTTGCTATTTTCAAACAAGGTCACCGCGGCTGACATAGCAATCACGATTTCAGTCACGCGTGCTTTATCGTCAATGTCATCATCCACACGATATAACGCGCTTCTATGTGATAAGGCTTGTTTGAATAGGTTATTGCGTAACTCATGTGCCTCAGAAAGCGCTTTTGCCATGCGCAAGGCATAAGCAGAAGGCAGCGCGCCATGATGCTTTTTAATCGCCTGATTAGATTCATCCACAAAATGTGGCAGTTGTTCACGCAGTTTTTTTGATTTGTCTATTAGTGTTAATACTTGCAACGCGTCTTGCTCAAAATAGGAAGTGTTACTTAAATTTTGGATTGGAATGTTAGGTTTGATAAGACTGCTGGCTTCAGGCTTAGCTGTGCTTTCCGTGGAGTTAGTAGCATAAGCCGGTGCAGTTAATATGATCGATAAGCCTAGAACATGAAAAAATATTTTGTGAGATGCAGTTATATTTTTGAGCGTCGTTTTATTATATTTCAATTGAAAGTCCCCGATAGAGTGCTTAATTTAAGCGGCTTCTGCCATTTTTTTAAGCGTGATGTAATCTGTTTTACCTGTGCCAAGTAATGGCAATTCTTCTACATAAATAATTTTTCTGGCGATGGCAATTTCTGGGCTACCTAAATTTTTAGCCACTATTTGTAAGTCTTCGCGTTTTAATTCAGGGTCAGATGTAAATAAAACAATGTTTTCACCGCGCTGAATATCGGTTTGCGTACTTGCGGCATGTTGGTGTTCTGGTGCAGCTGTGCATGCAATCTTCTCAACCACTTCAAGCGAGACCATCTCACCTGCCACTTTTGCAAAGCGTTTCACACGGCCTTTAATATGTATAAATCCTTGAGCGTCAACATCTACAATGTCGCCAGTGTTGTACCAGCCATCTTCAGGTGGAATGAGTACACCAGGGTTATCGAATAAGTAATAGCCCTTCATGACATTTTCGCCTTTCACGTGCAGCAAGCCGCCCGATTCTATACCTGGTATCGACTCAAGTTTGTGCTCCATGCCTGGCACAAATTGCCCAACGCTGCCATTTAAGTTGGCCATTGGTGTATTGGCAGAAAGTACTGGTGCGCATTCGGTCGCGCCATAACCTTCCAAAATGCGAATACCGAATTTCTCTGTGTAAGTTTTGCGCACTTCTTCATTAAGCTTTTCTGCGCCAGCCACTACGATTCTCAGTTTGTAGAAGTCGTATGGGTGCGCGAATTTAGCGTAGTTGCCTAAGAACGTGCTGGTGGCAAAAAATACGGTACAACCACGGTCATAAATCACTTCTGGGATGACTTTGTATTGTAATGGCGATGGGAAAAGATGAATTTTGATGCCATTAAGCACGGGTAGTAATGAGCCTGTAAAACCAAAAGCATGGAATATCGGCAGCACCATCATGAATTTGTCGGTGGGGCTAAAGTCCAAAATGGCCATGATTTGTGACATGTTAGACAACAGGCTTTTATGCGAATGCACTACGCCTTTTGGTTTGCCTTCAGAGCCTGAGGTAAATAAGACCACAGCAGGTTCATCTGGCTTATTCACTTCCATGGCAGCACGCGGGTAATGCAATGCATAGCCCACCAACCAAGCGCGATCCACGACGGTAAAGTCTGCGCGCAAATCTTCTAAATATAGAACTTTAAGATTTTTAAGTTCAGCAATGACGCTTTCTAATTTAGCTGTTTCAATAAACTTATGTGAAGTAATGATGGTTTTTATATTCGCTGCGATACATGCGTTTTGCATGCCTGAAGTACCTGACGTGTAGTTAATCATAGCTGGCACGCGGTTAAACGCACTCATACCTAATATGAGTGCAATCGTGTTGGTGATGTTAGGCATCAGCACGCCTACTGTTTCGTTAGCACTGCTTACTTTGGTGACGATGCGGCCGAGCGCAAGGCTCTTTTTAAGTAGGTCTTGATAGGTTTCTTCCGTCTCATTCATATCCTCAATGAGTTTGTAGTTGCTACCAAATTTATCGACTGCATCTAAAAATGATTCAAATAAAGTACGGCTTTTTTGCGCTTGAAATAACATTTTTTGCATGACGCTACGCATGCCTTCGCCCGCAATGCGGCGACGTTGCTTGCCTGTAGGGAAGCCATGATTAGTCGCTTTAGGCATAACGATACTTGTGGTTGGCATCACTGTAAGTGTGACTTTTGGCAGCAATCTTCTTGGGTGATGATTCGTTAACCGTCCAAAATAAGACTCGGCAGCGCCGTCAATGCGTACTGGCAGAATAGATGCGCCAGTTTTTGCTGCCACAAACCCTGGACCGTCATAAACCTTCATTAAATTACCGGTTAAGGTGATGCGGCCTTCTGGGAAAATCACTACGTTTTCGCCAGTTTCCAGCAGTTTAATCACTTTTTTCATGGCGAGTGGGCTGGTAGGGTCTACTGCCAAATGGGGTGTTAAGCGTAAAGCCTGTCTAAACGTCCATTTCTTCAGCACTGAGGTGTGCACAACAAATGTGGCTCTTTTAGGTAAAAACAAGCCAAGTAATAAGCCGTCTAAAAAGGATTCGTGATTAGCGACGATAAGCAGTCTGTTTTCGGCTGGCACATTCTCCAGCCCGCGCACTTGAACGCGAAACAGAATCTTGCAAATAAATCGTAATAGCTTGACCAACATTTCAGCTCTCCCAGCTTTAGTTGTTATCACTAGTAGTGATAATTTATTTTTCTTATATTTCGGTTTCAATATAATGCAATACGCCTTTTATAGCGCTAGTGATTTGGCTTTTGTTCACCCAAAAATACACTTCTTTACCAATTTTTTCACTTTGCAGCGCACCGCTTTGATGCAGAATTTTTAGGTGATGCGTCACCGCTGTTCGGCTTAATGTAGAGGCCGCTGCAATTTGCAAAATATTGAGTCGCTCTTCTTTTTCGAACGCCAATAGAATACGCTGCCTATGCGCGTCGCCAAGTGCAATAAACAGATGCGCGATATTTTGCCATTCATCAGGAATCGTTGTGATTTTCTTCATAACTATATAATTAGTTATTTAGTTTTGTCTGTCAAGTAGTTTCATTGAAATATTTTATGTATAGTTAATTGTAGGTGCAGTGTAAATAAAAACGGACGCAAAAGCGTCCGTTTTTAAGAGCTGACAGTTAACTTTACAAAAGTTAACTTAAGTCAATTACATATGATAAGCACGCTCACCGTGTTCTGTTGTATCTAAGCCTTCACGTTCAACTTCTTCGCTTACGCGTAGACCAATTAATACATCTACTATTTTATAAGCAATGAACGCAACCACACCAGACCATACAACTGTTGTACCTACACCCCATGCTTGAGATGTCATTTGTGCAACCATGTCGTACGGAGCAACAGCGTTAGCAACGTAATCATAAACACCAGTGCCACCTAAAGCTGGATTCACTAAGATACCAGTACTTAAAGCACCAAAGATACCGCCAACACAGTGCACACCAAATACGTCTAATGAGTCGTCATAACCCATCATTGATTTTACTTTAGTCACGAATGTGAAGCATAGTGGTGAAACCAATAAGCCTAGAACAATCGCGCCCATAGGGCCAATGAAGCCGCAAGCAGGTGTAACCGCTACTAAACCGGCAATTGCACCAGAAGCAGCACCTAACATTGAAGGCTTACCTTTAAAGAACCATTCAGTAAACATCCAAGATGTAGCAGCAGCACATGTAGCAAGTAAAGTGTTAGCAAAAACTAAAGTAGCAAAACCACTTGCTTCTAAGTTTGAACCAACGTTGAAGCCAAACCAACCCACCCACAACAATGCAGCACCAACCATTGTTAAAGTCACGCTGTGAGGCGCCATTGATTCTTTACCTAAACCAACACGTTTACCTAATACTAAAGCACCAACTAGACCAGCAATACCCGCATTGATATGCACTACAGTACCACCAGCAAAGTCAAGAGCACCTTTTTGGAAGATGAAACCTGCAGTTGCTGTTGCAGCAGTAGCAGCATCAGCAGAAGTATAAGCATCAGGACCCGCCCAGAACCATACCATGTGAGCGATTGGTAAGTATGAGAATGTGAACCATAACACCATGAAGAACAAGATTGCAGAGAACTTCATGCGTTCAGCAAAAGCACCAACAATTAATGCAGGTGTGATAACCGCGAAAGTTAACTGGAAGCACATGTAGATATATTCAGGAATCACAACACCTTTACTGAATGTGGCAACATTTGAATCTGGCGTAATACCTTTTAAGAACGCACGAGTAAAGCCACCAAAGTAGGCATTACCTTCAGTAAATGCAACGCTGTAGCCATATAAAGCCCAGAGTATGCCAAGTACGCAGG
>JANLZY010000501.1:0-3061 GCA_031359365.1 Methylotenera sp.
GACAGGAAGTATGTGTTAGATAACCTTGCTGAATTGGTTGTTAAAGAAGTACAAGGCTCTGGCGGCTACGGCATGCTGGTAGGCCCGACCTCAAGCAAAGCGCAGATTGAAGAATTTAGATTACGTATTTTGGCGAATCCAGATAATTACATCGCCCAGCCTACACTGGCGCTTTCTACTTGCCCCACCATGGTTGAGCAAGGGGTTGCGCCACGTCATGTAGACCTTCGCCCTTATGTATTAACCGGTAAAACAACCTCAGTAGTGCCAGGCGCATTGTGTCGTGTGGCCATGAACGAAGGGTCTTTAGTGGTGAACTCATCGCAAGGTGGCGGCACTAAAGATACATGGGTGCTGCAATGCTAAGCCGCACCGCTGATCACCTCTACTGGATGGCACGTTATATTGAACGTGCAGAAAACATGGCACGTATGCTGGATGTGACTTATCGCATGTCGCTAGTACAAAACGCCGCGCAAAGTGAAGCTGCATTGTGGGTACCATTGCTACACATCTCTGACACCGTAGAAGATTTTCATAAAGCTTACGATGAAGTCACTGCGCACAATGTGATTTACTACATTGCAATGGATAGCCGCAATTTGTCGAGCATTTACAATTGCCTACGTGCGGCGCGCGAGAACGCTCATGCGGTGCGAGTGGCGATGTCTTCTGAAATGTGGGAGAACATCAATAGCTTGTGGCTAGAATTTCAGCAAATGGACAAAAAGCTGATTTTAGACAGTGGTCTGTCAGAGTTCTGCGACTGGGTGAAATCACGCTCGCACCTGTTCCGTGGCGTGACCTACGGCACAATGTTGCGGGATGATGGCTTCCGCTTCACGCGATTAGGTGGATTTATCGAACGTGCCGATGATATGGCACGCTTACTTGATGTGAAATATCACCTTTTATTACCTTCAGCGAGCGATGTAGGTGGTGCGGTAGATTATTACGAATGGAGCGCACTGTTACGTTCTGCCAGTGCTTATGAAGCTTATTTAAAAGTTTATCGCGATGCAGTAATGCCATTGCGCGTGGCTGAATTACTGGTTTTACGTCACGACATGCCGCGCTCGCTACATGCGTGTATGGATGAACTGACAACGATACTCGACCAACTGACGGGTGATGCAGGTCGTGAATGTAAGCGTTTAGCGGGTGAAATGCACTCAAGCTTACATTACGGGCGTATAGAAGATATTTTCAGAGGGGGCTTGCATGAATTTTTAGAAGCGTTCCTCAGGCAAAATAATCGCCTCGGTGTTGAGATTCAGCGTACTTACCTGAATGCGCCAATTATTAACGAACCTGAAAAACCAAATGTTGGGGAATTACAAAGCCAAGGATAAGTGTTAACTGTAAAAATGAATCATTAAAGTGGGAGAATCGCGATGAAATTTAATATTGAACACCATACCCGCTTCGCATTCAACAAGCCTATCGGGTACACCATACAACAGTTACGCCTCACGCCACAGGATGGTTTTGGTCAGCGCGTGAGCAACTGGCAGGTGAAAGTAAGCGGGCTATCATCCACACAGCTTGATGCTTTCGGCAATACCACCCACACCTTGGTGATGGATACCCCACACCAAGAAATTATGATTAGCGCCACAGGTGAAGTAGAAACTGATCTTGATTGGTCTACTGATTTATTAGCAAAAGATAAAGCAAAACGTGACGATTTGGCGCTGCCTATCTATCTGAGAAATACTGCTCTCACTGAGGCCAATGAACAAGTCACTCAATTCGCGCAGCAAGTTGCATCACAACACAAATCCATCAATCAAGACTTGCTAACGGCGCTGATGAATGCCATTTCGCAAACCGTCACTCTTGATAAAACAACGGCTGAGAATCAACAATCAGCAATTACAACCTTAGCTGCAGGCAAAGCGTTAAGTCAGGGCATGACGCACCTGTTTATTAGTTGCTGCAGAGCGTTAAAAGTACCCGCACGATTTGTACATGGCTATTGTTTTAACCCCGCAACTAAGCAACTTGAAAACCACAGTTGGACAGATGCTTGGCTAGTTGGCAGTGGCTGGCAAAGTTTTGATGTAGCAAATAATGCACCGTCAAACGGCATACATATAAGACTAGCCTCAGGCTTAGATTACCGCGATGCATGCCCGATTAGCAGCGTAATGCACGATATTGGCAACGAAAAAATGTCAGTCAATTTTAAAGTACATGAAATGTCACAAATACAGCAATAACCGCATCAGTCTTTTCATTTATACCCAACAGTCACAGATATATTTACATTTCGGATGTCCTAATGAACTCATTGCAACACCAACGTCATGGCGACAAGGTCAATTCACCTTGGTTTGAAGAATTTCTACCCAAGCTCTTGGAAGATAGAGATCGCATCGGCTTGACTGATATGGTGCATGAAATTGACGCTATGATGATTACCGTTGAGCCAGGTTGCTCAGTGGCTTACATCAGCGAGTTAGCCTTGATGACGCCGTATCATTATTTAGTCACGCTAGAATCAGAATCGCATTGGACGCATGTACTGCGCATAGATATGAATTCGCCAGATGTGATTATACGAGAAGTACGCGACCCCAATATACACGGCATTTTCCGCAGTTTGAATGATGTTTACCCAATAGGTGCGCATAAGCCAAACTCACGTTATATGGGCGAGATCTTTCGCGTAACTAATCAGCATGAAGTGGTTGAACTACAAAAAGCCCGCGAGATTCGCTTTTTTAATCAAGATCAAATTCGTAAATTAGAGCTGCCGGGCAATATGTCTATTGTCAAACCCTCGCCCTACACGCACAACATTGTGGGGTATTGGGAACGGCCAGTAGGCGATATTCGCATTTACGCACTTGGTGTGAGTGTGATTCATGAAGATGTGAATCGTGGCTATCTTGAAGCCAAAGAAACGCAAGCCAAGCTAGGTTTAGATAAGCTCATCTTACCAATTGACCACCTAGCGACCCGAATTTACAGCCAAAATCGTGAAGTGGCTATACTTGAATATCTCACGCTTTCCAGTTATTACTACTGGGGTTCATACGACATTGCGAGCCAGAGC
>JANLZY010000504.1:0-2850 GCA_031359365.1 Methylotenera sp.
ATTGTGTAATGCCGATTTCGTTGGCAGTATTCACTACAGTATGTGCTTGGTCACCAGATAAAAGCTCTACGCTTAAGTTGGCGTCTTTTAGTTGCTGAATGGCTAGTGCTGCATTGTGTTTAACCGCCTCATGCAAGCTAAACGTTGCTAGCCAGCCATTTGCATCGGCAAGAAATACTTGTTGAGAGAGTTCGCTTGGCTCCGTTATGCCGCAAAACTTGGCTGAGCCTAACTTCAAGTACATGTTGATTAAGTCTGCATAGGTGGTGTTGGCTTGTAAAGTAGCACTAATGCCCGCACCAACGACTTCTTGAATGTTGGTAAGTATTATGGGGGATTGGTCAGAGTTTTGCTGATTTGCACTGACCAAAGCACGTGAAACAGGATGCATAGAGTGCTGCGCCACGGCGGCAGCTAAAGCTAGCACGCCGCTTTCTGTCAGTCCTTGTTTATAGGTAATTGATTGCACTTCGATGTGGTCTTCAGTCAGCGTGCCAGTTTTATCGAAAATAACCGTATCAATATTCGCAATGCTTTCTATCGCTTGCAGACGCCGGATGAGAATGCCGCGTTTTACAAAGGCACTGGCGCTGGCGAGCATGGCAGCGGGCGTGGCTAATGATAGTGCGCACGGACAGGTGACAATTAACACCGCAGCGGCTGTCATTAATGCGCGAGCTGGGTCTATATGCCATAACAAAGCGGCTGCAACTGCCGCACTTAAAATAACAAAAAAGAGAAATGGTCTCGCAACACGATCAGCCAATTGCGATAGCCTTGGCTTTTCAATTGCAGCTTGATTGATTAAGTTAACAATCTGCCCGTATTGCGTAGATTCGCCTATGGTTTCCAGCACGATATTCACGGTTTGACCTAAGTTATAGCTACCAGCAACAACTTTATCGTGCAGATTTTTTTGTATAGGCGTTGATTCGCCTGTGAGTAGCGATTCATCTACGCGGGTATCACCTGAAACTAGTTTCCCATCAGCTGGAAATGCCTCGCCTATATGCACACGCGCAATATCACCAACTTTAAGTTGGCTGTTTAACACGCGAGTATATGAACCATCTGCATTTTGACGTTCTATATTTTCTGGGATGCGGCTGACTAAAGCCTCCATCGAACCTAGTGTTTTGCTGTGTAGCTTCACTTCAATGAGTCTGGCTGAAAGCAAAAAGAACACAAACATAGTCAGAGAGTCGAAATAGATTTTATCTCCCCACCAGCCGTGAGGCGCGAAAGTGGCGGCAGAGCTGACGATAAACGTGATGGCTATACCCAAAGCGACAGGTAAATCCATGCTGATTTGTCTGTGTTTTAAATCGCGGAATGCATTAGCAAAGAACGTGCTGCTGGAGAATAGTAATACTGGCAGGCTCAATATCCATGATGCCCAATTGAGTAAGATGGCAATGTCAGGCGTAATATCGCCAGGCTTGGTAAAGTAGCTGGGGCTGGCATACATCATCACCTGCATCATGCAAAAACCAGCCACTAACCAACGCCAAAATGCCGCGCGACTTTTTTGAGTGACGTTTAGCTGGTTTTCATTATGAGAAGCAGGGTTCGCGCTGTAACCCATGGCTTGAATGGCGCCGAGTATAGTTGAAGGCTTGGTTAAAGCGGGTGACCAAATCACAGAAGCACGTTTTTTTGACATGCTCACTCGTGCGCTGACTACACCTGGCAATGTGCTCAAGCCACGTTCTATGGTGCCAGAACAAGCCGCGCAGCGTAAACCATCAAGCAGTAAACTAGACTCTACGAGTGAGTGAGTAGGGTCGTTGCCCGCAGGTTGACTAAATGCTTGCCATTGATCTTGAGTATCTAAAATCACCCAAGATGGATTGGGGGAGTTTGGCTCGGTGGTAAAAATTCCAGTGGTAGAAGCGCTAGTTAGCAAAGTTACTCCAAACAATATGACGAAGTGCTAAAAAATTAAAATTCTATTCAGTAACTAGGATTACTTCTTTACGAAGAAGTTTAAGATATTTAATTTAGTTGTAAAACTCAGTTTGCATTGTAAATCAGTGTGTAAGCCCCACATTAGACCTATATCAACTGAAGTGGAGTTAAAGATGCGTTTCGATAAACTAACTACAAAATTTCAACAGGCACTTAACGATGCACAAAGCTTAGCAGTCGCTAATGATAGCCCAACCATAGAGGCCTTACACCTACTTTCTGCGTTAGTCATGCAAGAAGATGGAGGCACATCTTCTTTATTGGCGCATGCAGGCGTACATTTGGCGCCGCTTAAAACAGCGCTCACTGCGGCTATCGGCAATTTAGCAAAATCATCTGATAGTTCTGGCGAGGTGGCTATATCGCGCGACCTGAATAATTTGCTGAATGTGACTGATAAATTGTCACTGAAACGTGGTGATAGTTTTATTGCAAGTGAGATGTTTTTACTCGCCTTATGCGACGATAAAGGCGAAGCGGGTAAATTGCTTAAAGCGAATGGCTTGTCGAAATCTGCGTTGGATCAAGCGATTAATGAAGTGCGTGGTGGTGAGCAAGTGAATGAATCTGATGCGGAATCTAATCGCGAAGCCCTAAAAAAATATACCTTAGATTTAACTGAGCGCGCCAGAATGGGCAAGCTAGATCCTGTGATTGGTCGCGATGATGAGATTCGTCGTACGATTCAAATTCTTGGGCGTCGTACAAAAAACAACCCTGTATTGATCGTTGAGCCAGGCGTGGGTAAAACCGCGATTGTAGAAGGCTTGGCGCAACGTATCGTCAATGGTGAAGTGCCAGATTCGCTCAAAGGCAAAAAAGTCTTGTCATTAGATATGGCCGCTTTGCTGGCGGGTGCTAAATATCGAGGCGACTTTGAAG
>JANLZY010000021.1:0-3402 GCA_031359365.1 Methylotenera sp.
AACAACTTATCTTCTTCGTCTAACTCAGAAATTTCGCCTTCAATTTTTGCGCAAATACATACGACTGGTGCGTTTTCTGCTTTGCCTAGTGCAACAACTTTATCTAATAGCGGGTTATTCTCAAAGCCCGTTTCATCTACATTAGCTAAGTACATCACTGGTTTAACCGTAATTAGGCAAAGCGGTTTAAGTAGTTGAAGTTCGTCGGCGTCTAGGTTTAGTGTACGCACAGCTTTGGCTTGGTCTAAACATGGCACTACTTTTTCTAAAACTTTTAATAGTGCAATCGCGTCTTTATCACCGCTTTTAGCTTTTTTGTTTTCGCGCTGCATGGTTTTTTCTACAGTTTCCATGTCTGCAAGTGCAAGTTCGGTGTTAATCACTTCAATGTCTGACAGTGGATCAATTTTATTTGAAACGTGAATCACATTGCCATCTTCAAAGCAGCGTACTACGTGAACAATAGCGTCAGTTTCGCGGATATTAGCTAAGAACTTGTTACCTAAGCCTTCGCCTTTTGATGCGCCCGCTACCAAGCCCGCAATATCAACAAACTCAACAATCGCAGGTTGTACTTTTTGCGGCTTTACAATATCGATGAGCGCTTGCATACGCGTGTCTGGCACTTCTACAATGCCTACGTTTGGCTCAATCGTGCAGAAAGGGTAGTTCTCTGCCGCAATACCAGCTTTGGTAATAGCGTTGAATAGTGTGGACTTGCCCACATTTGGTAAACCAACAATTCCGCATTTCATCTAAATTCCAATCATTTGTACCTTGTCATTCCGTGCTTGATACGGAATCTAGCGTTTTTAATATAAGTCACTAGATTCCGACTTTCGTCGGAATGACGCAGGTATGTTTATTTTTTAGTATGCAATTTTAACATTGCGCTTTCAAATTCGCCCGCTAGTAATAAATCTATCAGCTTGGTGCTTTCATACACTTTTTCGTCTATAGCTGTTTGCTCATCTTTTATTGGTGCATTTAGAACAAAATTAACCACTTCGTTGCGATCCCCTGGGTGGCCAATGCCTAATCGCAGGCGCCAGAAGTCTTTTGTGCCTAGTGCAGCCTCAATATCTTTTAAGCCGTTGTGACCACCGTGGCCGCCACCAATTTTTAGTTTTAAGCCACCCGCAGGTAAATCCAACTCATCATGAATCACTAATATTTCAGCAGGTGTGATTTTGTAATAATTTGCCAATGCTGATACAGATTTACCACTGGAGTTCATAAACGTAGTTGGTTTAAGCAGCCAAGTATCCGCTTTCGATGCTAACTTGCCAGCCACGCCGAAAAACTTGGCATCAAGGGCCAGTTTACTATTGGTTTGTGCGGCGACTTCATCTATCCACCAGAAGCCTGCATTGTGCCGGGTTGCGGTGTATTTTTCGCCAGGATTACCTAAGCCAACAAAGAGTTTTATACCAGTCATAAAGCAATAGTACCAATAAAAAACGCGCACTTCATAGTAAAGTGCGCGTTAGTTAGCATACTTGTAAATTAAGCAGCTGGTGTTTCTTCAGCAGCATCTGCAACGCCGCCACGTGTTTTAGCAATCGCTGCAACAGCTGCATCGTTACCGTGAGCTAATTGTACAAATTCAACGCCTTTTGCCAATTTGATTTGTGACAAGTGAATTGAGTGACCCATTTCTAAACCAGCTAAGTCAACTTCAAGGAACTCTGGCAAATCTTTAGCTAAGCAACTTACGTCAGCTTCAGTCAAAATGTGCGCAACGATACCGCCGCCTGTTTTTACGCCTGGCGCGATGTCAGCATTGATAAAGTGGAATGGCACTTTAACGTGGATTTTTTCTGTAGCACTTACACGTTGAAAATCAATGTGTTGAATAGTGTTGCGAACTGGGTGCATTTGGAAATCACGTAACAATACGTTTTCTTTTTTGCCATCTAAGTTCAAGCTTAGTACTGAAGCATGGAATGCTTCATGGCGGAACTCTAAGAATAGTTCTTTAGCGTTAATTTCAAGTGTTACGGCTTCTTTACCAGCACCATAAACAACACCTGGAACTGTGCCTGCGCGACGAAGACGGCGGCTCGCACCCGTACCTTTTACATCACGCTTTACTGCATTAATTTCGATAGACATTTTACTACTCCTAATTTGATACTACTTTTACTGCTAGGCTTTTGATGGCCTTACTACACAAAAACTGCATACCGCGACCAGTATGCAGGGTTGAAAACTTTTAAATTATTTAGTCCATGAATAGTGAAGATACAGAATCTTCACTACTAATTCTACGAATCGTTTCAGCTAACAATTCTGCTGTGCTTAACTGGCGAATTTTTTTACAATTTGCTGATTCAGCACCAAGCGCAATGGTATTGGTAACCACTAACTCATCTAGTTCCGAGTTCATAATACGATCTGCTGCGCCGCCAGATAGTACTGGGTGTGTGGCGTATGCGATTACTTTCTTCGCGCCAAATTTCTTAAGGGCTGCAGCTGCTTCGCACAGCGTATTGGCCGTATCCACCATGTCATCCATAATCACACAGGTGCGGCCAGTCACGTCACCAATAATGTTCATCACTTTAGCGACGTTTGGTTTTGGGCGACGTTTATCGATAATCGCTAAATCAGAATTTAACTGTTTAGCGGCTGCACGCGCACGCACAACACCGCCAACATCAGGTGAAACCACCATTAGGTTCTCATGATTTTGTTTTAGTAAATCAGCTAACAAAATCGGCGTAGCGTAAATGTTATCAACAGGAATATCAAAGAAACCTTGAATTTGATCTGAGTGCAAATCCATGGTCAACAAACGATTCACGCCAACGCCTGTGAGCATATTCGCAACTACTTTAGCCGTAATTGCTACGCGTGCTGAGCGCGGACGGCGATCTTGACGTGAGTAACCAAAGTAGGGGATTGCAGCAGTGATACGGCCAGCAGATGAGCGACGAAGCGCATCCACCATGACCATGACTTCCATTAAGCTGTCATTGGTTGGGTGGCTGGTAGATTGCAGCACGAATACATCTTTACCACGCACGTTTTCAAGTAGCTCAACAGTGGTTTCGCCATCACTAAATGTACCAACGTGCGCTTGACCAAGCTCAATGCCTAAGTGCTTAGCTACTTCTTGCGCTAGCACTGGGTTAGCCGTGCCAGTAAAGACCATTAAGTTGCCGTTAGACATCTGTTGATTTCCTATTAAACCGTGCTTGTAAACACTGTACTTAAAGCTTCAGCGTCAAACTATCAATAAAAACTTTGCTATTAATAAAAACATAGCTATAAAAACTTACAAAAAATAAAAGCGCGTAAATCAAAAATCTACACGCTTTGTATTCTAAGAAAAAGCAGCTTTATTTCTGCTTTCTAAATTTGGCTGAGGAGGAAGGACTCGAACCTTCGGATGCTGGG